>NZ_CAMHUS010000003.1:0-198746 GCF_946188375.1 Streptococcus mitis | reverse complement strand
ATCATCATAAGTTAATTTCATAATAAAAACACCCCAAAAGTTAGATTTTTTCTGTCTAACTTTTGGGGTGCAGTTCATTATCAAGGTTTTATAAAGCCTGATAGTATGCGTTTTGTAATGGATAAAAAATGAGTTAATTTATTCTAAAGCTCGTATCTTTCAAGCTCTGGACACTGGCATTGATCACCGCGCCGATAATCAAAATCTTAGCGATGAGAATAAACCAGAACATCATGACCACCACGACGACGGAACTGAAAAAACGCACGTCCACTAGGTGATTGACATAATTGTTAACATAGACTGAAAAGATATTGAGTAGTAAGACCAGGGTCAACAAGACAAAGGCACTACCTGGCAATACAGAGCGAATCCTTCGCACCTTAACATTGGGTAGAAAATAGTAGAGCATGACCAGGATGGCAAAAATCAAGGCATAGACCAAAGGGCCTGTTAGGTCTTGCAGATAATCAAAAAGAGGACTATCCGATTTCCAATAGCTTTTGACAAGGTTGAGGAGCATACGGCCAAAGACACTCAAAAACAGAGCTAAAGCAAAGAGAATCTGCAAGCCAAAACTGACAAACAAACTCATGAGTTGATGGGAAATCATTCCACGATTTTTTGATACTCCGTAAGCTTTATTAAAGGCTTTCTGCAGGAAATTCATAGATTTTGAAAAGGTCCAGAGGGCTGACAAAACCGCAAAACTCAATAAACCCGTTGACGGTTGGGTCAGCACTTCTGTAATGATCTTTGCGACCACATCATACATGGTATCCGGCAAGAATTCATTGACAACCTTTAAAAAATTAGAAACTGGAATCTGAAAATATGGGAGGATATTAACTACCACCAAAAGCAGGGGAAAAATCGAAATCAACCAATAGTAGGCTACTGCGACACTGGTTAACTCACTATCTGATGCTTGATAATAATGCAAAAAAGCTTTTAATAAGGGCTTATCTATCAGCTCTTTCCACCACTTCTTCATATCATACTCCTTCACTTATAATCTTGATTAATTTCTTCTTACCAATTCCACCATATCATAAGGCAGGGTATTGGCAGCTTCCTTCAGAGAATAGTTCTCTAAGTTATTCACATTTTGCCGTAACTTCTTGGCATACTTGGTCGTAATCAATCGTTTTTCTTCGTATTCGAAAATCAACTTGCGCTCCAGATAATAGCCTCTCAGCATTTCATCGATATTGTTGGGTTTGATACGATTGATAACCCGTTCGACAAAGGCACCACTGGTGATGATAGCTGTTTCTCGGAGACGAGAATCCTGCATAAAACTGATTAAAGAACTCTTATAAACCCCTTTAAGGTTCTCCAGACTTTCGATAATCATCTCTGTATTTTCTAGATAAAGCTCTGCAATTTGGTCATAGTCAAGAGCCCTGAGTTTCTGTGATTCTTCATTTTTCCAACTGCGAAAAGTCTTGCCAAGAGTAAAGACTTCGTGAAGAAGAAAACGTAAAATCCGCAAGGAAACAAGGAAATAATAGGTCAATCGTGAAGCAAACTTGCGATTGATACTTTGTTCCATGTTTTTCAAATAACGTTGGTAAACTCGATAGGCACGCTCACTCATCTTGTCCTCTTCGTAAGCCTGTTCTAAACCATCACTTTCAATACTGAGGATGAGAAGTTTCAAGGCCTCCCAGTCTTCTTGAGCCCCCTTATTTTCTTGACTCAGGATGAGATTTTCAATACGTCCATGATAATTATCAATAGCCGCATAGAGGGGAAGTTTATTTTTGGTGCCTTCCAGCTCTTTTTCCAACTCTAGCGTTACTTCATTCAAAATGGCGATATACATAAGATAGTCCTTGCTTTCTTCCTGTTCATCAGAAAGATGAGGCAAGACCACGAGGCCTGTTAAAAAGCTGACAAGCGTCACACCTGCGACAAGGAAAAGTAAGAGAGGATACTCCTGTTCTAGATTACTTGGTATCAGAAGGATCGTAGCAATGGACACCGTTCCCTTGACACCTGAGAAAGTCAAAAGAAGCATGTCCTTCATATACTTATTCAGTTTTTTCTTGAGACGTCTAGTCCTATAGGCATAATAGCCATAAATCATGACAAAACGAATGGCAAAGAGGACAAATGTAAGGGCTATAAGAGATACCAATAAAAGTAAGGAATTATAGATTGGATTGGTCAAGATAGGTTCTGCTATCATTTCCAGCTCCATCCCTAAAATCACAAAGACAGAACCGTTGAGCATAAAGTTCACTGTATGCCAGACCGTCTCGGTCACCGTATCCACTTGGGCTTCGAGGAGCGTAATTTTCTTAAAACGGCTTGCCTTTAAAATCCCAGCAACCACAACGGCAATAATCCCTGAAACGTGGACTTCTTCTGCCAGGAAGAAGGTTACCAAGGGCAAACTCAATTCTAATAAAAGTTCACTAGCAATATCCGTTGCTCTCACACTTAGCAAGAAGCTATGGAGGAAACGGTTGGTCATGGCTGTTAAAAAGCCAATTAAAAAACCGCCTAGGATTGAAAAGATGAGCGAACTACTCGCTTGGCCAAGGGAAAAGGCTCCAGTTGTCCAAGCTGTCAAAGCTACCTGAAAGGCAACCAAGCCAGAAGCATCATTCAAAAGTCCTTCACCTTTAAGGATATTGGACACGCGCTTAGGAAAGCTAAACCGCTCCGAAAGAGAGGCAAAGGCCACCAAATCCGTAGGGCCAAGGGCTGCCCCAACAGCCAAGCAAGCCGCCAAGGGAAGACTGAGCCAAAGAAGATGGGCCAAGCCACCCAAACTCAGGGTCGAGATGAAAATCACTGGAAATATGAGATAAACAATGATTCGCCAGTGTTTTAAAATAGCCGTAATATCTGCTTCCTCCGACTCTCGGAAAAGCAATGGCCCAATAACCAGTGCCAAAAACAACTCTGTATTGAGGTGAAAGTCGGTATTGGGTAAAAAGAGACCAATCACAATTCCCAGAAGAATTTGCACCAAAGGAAGCGGCAAAAAGGGCAGGAGCTTATTGGTTGTACTTGAGACAATCAAAACCAGTAAAAATAGGATGAGGTAAATCAATAATTCCACGCACGTCCTCCTTAATCTTTTTTACAACAAGATTCAAAAATCTCCTTCTGCTCTTTGATTTTTTGGTCAATCTTGGAACAATCTTTGTGCTCAATTTTTCTCTGACACCGTTCCATCTCAAGAGCAACTAATTTTTTCTTGATTTTAAGCATTTTTTTGCTCATATGCGCTTGGTCTAACACACCCACCGCTCGTTCATGGTGAGTTGATTCAACAAAATTCTGGCGCATGGCATCCAGCTTTTCACGTAGGTATTGTTTATCCATGTCTATATCTCTCTAATTTTTCAATCATTACTAAAAATGGTGGGTTGTTGACTTGGTTTAAAGTTCGGTAAATGGCAGCTGTGTACTCTTGTTGGTTCAACTGGCTAACAAAATTCAAGACAGCATCTCGCTCAATATCTCCTCCCTCATGACCATAGTAAATCATGATAGCAATCCGTCCCCCTTTGACCAGCAAACGACACAGCTTTTCTAAGGCTTCAATGGTAGTCTGAGGTTGGGTGATGACGGACTTATCAGCTGACGGCAGATAACCCAGATTAAAAATCCCTGCCTTGACTTCTGTCACAAACTGGTCCAGTGTCTCATGGCCTTGTAAGATTAACTGGGCATTTGTCAGGCCAGCTTGGTTCAAACGCTCTTGCGTCTTTTCCAAGGCTTGCTCCTGAATATCAAAGGCATAGACTTGCTTAGCTAGCTTGGCTAGAAAAAGCGTGTCATGACCATTTCCCATGGTTGCATCCACTACGATATCATCCTGAGTCACTACCTCAGCCAAAAAATCATGTGCCATCTCAAGTGGTCTTTTCATTTTCAAACTCCTGTTTTACAGCCTTGCATCCTTGAACGCTTCCACGACGTCGCATCTCCATCTCAATGCTGTTGAGGACTTCCCATTTATTGAGGCTCCACATAGGCCCAATCAGCATATCTCTAGGTGCATCTCCTGTGATTCGATGGATGACAATATGTTTAGGAATGATTTCCAGTTGATCACAGATAACCTTTACATATTCGTCCTGGCTCATCAACTGCAAGCGTCCTTCGTGATAATCCCGTTGCATTCGCGTATTGGTCATCAGGTGAAGCAAATGCAGTTTAATCCCTTGAATATCGTTATCCGTAACACAGCGGCGGACGTTTTCAATCATCATCTCATGGGTTTCACCAGGAAGCCCATTGATCAGATGGGAAACTATCTCAATTTTGGGATACTTTCTCAAACGCTTGACCGTTTCCACGTACAACTCATAGGAGTGGGCACGGTTAATCAGGTCAGAGGTTGTTTCATAAGTGGTCTGCAAGCCCAATTCAACCGTCACATGCATGCGCTCCGATAATTCAGCCAAATATTCGATGGTTTCGTCTGGTAAACAGTCTGGGCGCGTTCCAATATTGATTCCTACTACACCTGGCTCGTTGATAGCCTGTTCATAGCGCTCTCGAATAACTTCAACCTTTTCATGGGTGTTGGTAAAATTTTGAAAATAAACCAGATACTTCTGAACATCAGGCCACTTACGATGCATAAAGTCAATTTCTTTATAAAATTGCTCACGGATAGGCGCGTCCGGTGCTACGATAGCATCTCCAGAACCTGAAACCGTACAAAAAGTACAGCCCCCATGAGCCACAGTCCCATCACGATTGGGACAGTCAAACCCAGCATCAATAGGGACTTTAAAGGTCTTTTCTCCAAAGAGTTTTCGATAATAATCATTCAAGGTGTTATAAGATTTCATAACTTTCATTATAACAAAAAACACCCACAATCTCAAAAGCCTGACTTTCCTATAAATTCCTCTGTTTCTCGTTTCCTTTAGCGATTTTTTATGATACAATATGGATATGATTTTAATGAAATTAGCATCTATTTTATTATTGATACTGACCTTAGTAGTCTGCATTATCATAACCAAACTTTTTAGATTAAAAAAACTAGGACGAAACTTTGCGGATTTGGCTTTTCCAGTCTTGGTATTTGAATATTACCTTATTACAGCTAAAACCTTTACCCATAATTTCCTCCCTAGACTGGGCCTAGCCCTCTCAGTCCTAGCCATTATTCTCGTCTTTTTCTTCCTTCTGAAAAAACGCAGTTTTTACTATCCTAAATTCATCAAATTCTTCTGGCGTGCAGGATTCTTATTAACCCTTGTCATGTATATCGAGATGATTGTTGAATTGATGGCCCTCTAGCTGAATCTTATATGAGACATAAAAAATAAAGGATTTAACCCTTTTGACTTGGGTAAATCCTTTTTTCTTGTTTAAAAATCGTTTGAGCAGAGCGTTTCCAAGCGAGACTTCACTTGTCTCGCTTGGGAACACTGCACAGAATAAATCTTATGAGAAAGTTACATTCCTCAAATCAATCTTATCCGATCCACTCACCGTTTTCATTTACTTGATAACCATCCGGAGTTACTGTATTGACAGCAAGGGATCCATTTGCATCAACATAATACCATTTGTCTCCAACTTGGAACCATTGACTTGTCTTCATCGAACCTGATGCATCAACATAGTACCACTTACCATCTTGATCCAAAATCCACTCATTAGATGACATTGCACCTGATTGATTCAAGTAATACCATGCACCTGATTGATCTTTAATCCAGCCAGTTTCCATTTTTCCTGTTTGATCAAAGTAATACCAAGTATCTCCATCTTTGACCCAACCCTTAGCCAAGTCCCCATTTTGTTGACGATAATACCATTTACCATCTTCCTTGTTCCATCCAGGTTTTTTGCTTTCCTGAGTAGGAGCTTGTATCACAATGTTCGGAGCAACTGATAGATGATTTTTAAAATCTGAACTGTTACTTGTCACACCATTATTTGATGGATTTGGAATGACAATATTTGGATTCGGATTTGCTCCTGGTTTTTGTTCCGTAGGTTGACTGCTACCATTGTCTTGATGTCCACCCGCCGGCGTCTCAATGTTACTTGTTTTCTTCTTAGTACCTACCAACAGAATTCTATTTACAGGTTCTTCCAGAATCTCACGTGATTTTTCTTTATTCTTGCCATCAGTCGTTACTTCTGTATAGATACGTTCCTTACCAACTTTACCTTCTTGCAACAGGCGAACTTCTCCCTCAAACAGAGTATCGTCTTTTTGTTCAAGAGTTTGGAAGTTCAATTCTTTGTCTACCACTTCAAGACTAGGCAAGTCATATTGAGCAGGAGCTACAAGTTTTGCGTCTATCACTTTTTCCTTAGTCAATTTAATCCGGTATTCTTTGACATTCTTACCACTCTCTGATACCAGACGGACTAATACAGGAAGATTTTCATTTCCACTATCCACAATTGTAGATGTGACTTGATCTTTCCCTTCTACAGTGATTTTTGGACGTTCCCCTTTATAAATCAATTCATAGTCCAAACGATTTTCAGAGAAGTCAGGAAGCTCTTTACCATCTACTAAAATTCTTCCCTCTGTGCTCTCTTTTGCAAGCTCACTTGGTGCTCGGAAACTTAATTCAGTTAGTGCAACCCCATTTTTATCTGCTTTTCTGTCCATACGCCATCTCATAGCTTTGGTAGTCACAGCTTTAAAGGTCACATTGATCTCATTTCCAGCTTGAATTTCTTTGTCTGCGTAATAAGGAACAAGTTCCCAATTATCAGGGTTATTAAATGGATGATTTGATTCGTAGCTGTAGTTTGAATAGTAAACCGGAACATCAAAGTCAGGACCGATGTATCGTTCCAATACGAGTTTAGCTGGGGCATCTGTTCCACTATCTGCAAAGAAGTTTAGTTTAGCTTGTGAAACCTTTCTATCCACAATTTTACCATTCTTTTTAAAGATAACACCAACTGATACTTCTGGATTAGCTGATGGATTAGCTGACCAGTTTGTCCAACGGTTGTCTTGATTTCGGTCATTATCATTTAGATAGTCTACACGGTCATTCGAATTGTCATCCAAATCATTAGTGGCTGAAGCAAAAGCCTGACTATGAGTAGCAAGATAATCTGGATTATCAGAAAGTGATCTACCGACCTTGTCCGTTACTCGAACAGATAATTCTACTGGGACTTCACTACCAACTACATGGCCTTTAATTGTATATTCTCCAGCCTTGCTTAGGGTAGAAGCAGGAACTGTTTCCCATTCAACT
Source organism: Streptococcus mitis (assembly GCF_946188375.1). Lineage (GTDB taxonomy): Bacteria > Bacillota > Bacilli > Lactobacillales > Streptococcaceae > Streptococcus > Streptococcus mitis_CX. The sequence goes on along the minus strand of NZ_CAMHUS010000003.1, from coordinate 191,526 downwards.
GCCAAATCTTTTACGTCATAACCGCTCTTACCTGCGAAATAAACAGGAACCTTATTTGGCAATTCCAAAGGTTGACCCAGTTGCAACAATTGAGACTGTTTAGCAGCAGCAATTGGTTTACGAGCCAACAAGTCTTTATCTTTTGTAAAGTGAAGGTTGTATTCTCCAAGAATATCGCCATTTTCTGCTTTCACAATAACACGGACAGGATCGCCTTCTTTCACACTAGGAACTACTGTAGCCAGTCCATTATTTGTGATACTAGCTGTTACTTCTGGAATTTTTCCATCACTATAGTCTAAATAGTAATCTGTTAAGTCTGGATTAAAGTGAGGAAGGTCTTTTCCAGCCACCTTAATGTTAGTAGTTGCCTCTTTAGCTGGTGCTACCTTTTTAGAGAAAACTTGTAATTCTGTAATGGATGTTCCAAGTTTATCGTCAGCTCTGGTCATGCGAATACGTACCGCGTAGGTATCCACCTTGTCAAAACTGAAATGATTCATTTCTCCAGCTTTTAACTGATCTGGAGCCTTAAGATTTGTAACTGGTTTCCAATTTTTACTGTCATTAAATACGTGGTTTTCACCCTCTACATAACCAGGATTCTTCGGTGCAGTTGGAGCTTTTTCACCAACATAATACTCAATGACGTAAGATTTTGGAGCACCTACACCGCTATCTTCATAAAAGGCTACATTCAAGTTATCTACCGAACGTTTTGTCAAAATACCTGAATCTCCAAAGAGTACCCCTACTGAAGCTTCTTCAGAACGTTTCCAGTTTGACCAACGATTTGCAGGCTGATCACCGTAAGAAATCACTTTATCATTTACATTAGATACTGGGTCATAAGAATGAGAATCTGATGCAAAGGCAAGTGGTAATTCTGAACCTGTCCATTGATCTGAAATATTATTGCCAATTTCTGTTTGATTGGATACACGAACATGTAATTTCGTTGTCAGCTGCGTTCCCTCCACATGGCCTGTTACAGTAAAGATTCCTTCTTTTGCATACTGGCTTGCATCAATAGTATCCCAAGCCACCTTAGCTGAAGATACTTGGCCATTTGAATAATAAGTACGGACACTCTCTGGCAAGCTTGGTGCTTCAGCAATTGGTGTTGTAATGCTCACATCTTCAACTGATACAATTCCTTCTACTGATACTGTCGCACGCGCTTCTTGATTCAATCCTTCAACCTTACCAAGAACTTCGAAAGTATGATAGTGATTTAATTTTTCAGATGGAATCGTATCCCAAACCACCTTATGAACTTTTGGAAATCCTTTATCGTACTCAACTGTTACTGTAGATGGAAGATTTGGTGTTTGGTGCAAATCTGTCACAAGGTTAACTGGACGAATAGCCTGGACAACTTTCTCTTCAGTATTTGCTGCAATCGTTAGAGGAAGTTCTCCTTTTGCACCTTCATATTGAGCTTGTAAAGTGAGACTACCCGGTTTATGCAACTCTAGCATTCCCTTATTAACAGAGACTCCTCCCTCGCCTTGGCTTGAGAAAGTCACCTTATCGGTTGGTAAAACAGCTTCAGTTCCATCCTGATAACGGGCTAAAACTGTCATTTTAACAGTTTGATCTTCTTTGAGACTAGTAGCTTGATCCACTCTGAGACTCAAGCTTTCAATTTGTGGAGAATCAACAAGGAACTGAACCGCATAAGTTTGTAATTGTCCACCATCTTTAGGTTGAACATAGATACTAGCACGCATTCCATTTGACTCATTTGCCTGAACGACCTTCACATCAGCATTTTCAGCACTAGCACTGACTTCTGGAATTTTTGCACCATAAGAAAGTTTATGATAATGGACAGGATGTTCATTTGAAAGTTCCGTAACGCTTTCACCACCTACTGCTATAGTTGGTGTAACTTGAGCCAATTCCTTACCATCATCAACTATCAAAGTAGCGTGGATAGTTCTATCTCCCAATTGGCTAGTCATCTGGATATGTGCCCCTGGAGTAGACAACTTCTCTTGATCTTCTGGTGAAATTTCCCAATTTTCAACTTCGTAATTGTGAATACGACCATCTGATGAAACAAGTGAAACAAGTTTATCCACAGAGCTCAAGTCTGTTCCAGGTGCCATGCGTTTAACAGCTGGAAGTTCATTTGCAATTGTAAGAACTTCAACACGAGCCTCAACTTCACGCCCATCAGACACACCTTTTATAGTTACAATTCCAGCTTGACTGACATCTGCTTTAGACCAGGTTACAGGACGTTTTTCACGACTACCATCACTATAGACAAATGGCACTGTCTGAGGCATTTTAAGTTTTTGACCTAAAACTGTCCGAACTTTTGGTATTTCTGTTCCTAAAACAGTTTTTTCTGACTGGTCTGACTTACCTGTAAAAACTGTAACTTGATCTGATTTCAACAAGCCTGAATATGCTGTAAGGGTAAATTTACCTGCTTGATCAGTCGATTTAACAATCGCTACCCCTTTACCATTAAAGGCTCTACGAATCCAAGAACCATCTGCTTGTTCTTTATAACGTTCACGACTAGCTTGCTCACCATTATCCACACCAACCAGTTGACCTTGTCCATGAAGTTGGAAGTGAACTAGATTGTTAGCAGTTGGCACAACATTACCCTTGCTATCTACAATTTCGTAATAGATATAAGTCAAATCTTTTCCATCTGCAGCGATTGCATTTTCTTCCTTAACCAAACGGACACCTGCAGGTTCACCAGCAGTTACAATCTTATCACGAGCAATTTCCTTGCCAGACTCATCTCGAGCTACCGCTTCCAAAGTTCCTGGTTTATAAGCGACTTTCCACTCCAAGTATAGCTCTTGAGGATTTTCACCTTCTTGATATGTACGACCGTCACTTGTTTGTTTTTTGTTGAATTTTTTAAGACCTAGTGACTCATTATTTAAGAACAACTCAACACTAGCAGCATTGGAATAAGCTCTAACTGGGATTCGATTTTCAGCATCTGCAACATTGTCGGCCAATTCAGTCTTTTCCCAGTTCCAGTGAGGAAGTAAATGAACCATTGGTTTTTTCTTGGCAGAAACCCACTGACTTTGGTAGAGATAATAGTCATTTTTTGGAATACCTGCGGTATCAACAATACCAAAGTAGGAACTTTTTACTGGTGTACTATTTTGATTGTGCCATGGTGTTGGTTCACCAATATAATCCGTACCGGTCCAAATGAATTGTCCAGCATAGCCTGGATGATCTCTATCGAAGGTCCATGATGCTGTAGCAGTTTTACCCCAACCAACACGATCATTACCATAATCGGATTGTTCGTAATTACGCCAATATTGGTTACTTCCTACCCACTCACTCTCTGGATGGAAATAACTTCCTCTTGTACGAGTTGCTGAAGATGTTTCTGAACCATAAATGAGCCATTTCGGATGTTTCGCATGAAGAGTTTGATAATTTTCTTCAGAGTAATTCAATCCAACTGCATCCAGTTCATCTGCAATCTTTTCATGGTCCCCAGTTCCATCTCCGAAACGGAATTTATCAGCTCCCATGGTTACATAGCGTGTCTTATCAACAGATTTCACCACTTTCACCAAACGTTTGACAGTTGCTAGTGAATGGGCTTTCCCATCTGCTTCACCGATTTCGTTACCAATAGACAACATGACAACAGCAGGATTGTTTTTATCTCTTTCTACCATTGTTCGAAGATCGTAATCAGACCATTTTTCACCTTTTCTTGCCTCTGGATGGGTAGCATCTTTTTCAAAGAAACGACCATAGTCGTATGGTTTCTTACCGCCATACCAAGTGTCAAAGGCTTCTTCCTGAACTAGCAAACCAAGCTCGGCTGCAATTTGCAAGGTCTGAGGACTTGCTGGATTGTGAGTCGTACGAATCGAATTCACTCCCATTTCCTTCATCTGTTTCAGACGACGGTATTCTGCCTTATAGTTTTCTTCTGCTCCTAACGCTCCGTGATCATGGTGCAAGGAAACTCCATGGAACTTGATGTGTTCACCGTTCAAAGAGAATCCTTGGTCTGGAGTCCAGTTATAGTAGCGATAACCAAATAAATCTTTTTTAGCATCTACAAGCTGACCATCTTTATAAACACGAGTTACCATCTCATATAAAGCAGGTTTATCAGATGACACTGTCCACAATTTTGGTTTTTCAACTTCTAATGCTGAATCCAAATGAAGGGTTTGTTTTGCTTTTAGAGTTTTACTCTCAGTTCGAACAAGTTCTGTAACTGCCTTCCCACCTCGTTCAAAAATTTGATACTCTGCTACAATTTCATGGTCTTTATTGTCTGTATTAACAATTTTACTGCTTACTTGGGTTTCAACTTTTCCTCCTTGTTGACTTTCTAGTTTTGGAGTTAGAATAGTTGTCCCATTCTTTTCAACATGAATCTTGTCTGTTACCTGCAATGATACGTCTCGATAGATACCACTTCCTGAATACCATCTACTACTTGGTTGCTTATTAACTGCATGAACAGAAATGACATTTTCTCGCCCATCTTTATGGAGATAGTTACTAATATCATATGAAAATTGATTGTAACCATTTGGATAGTGACCAACTAGTTGGCCATTGACGAATACTTGTGAATCCATGTAAACACCATCAAAGGTTACACGAACATCTTTATTCAAGTCCTTTTCGTCTAACTTAAAGGTTTTCCGATACCAGCCATCTCCACCATTCAGTTGACCACCTTCGTTTTGAGCTGGTGAATCATGGTCAAAATCAAAATGAATACTCCAGTCATGAGGAAGATCCATTTTTTTCCATGAAGAAATATCTGCGTCTGGTTTTACAGCTTCCTTTGCATTGGCATTTAGTTTAAAGTGCCAATTCTGGTTGAAGGAAATATTTCTATCTTCAATTAACTTATCAACTACTTCATTCGTAGCAGATTTGAATTCTTGCTTATCTTTTGAAACAGAACGATCTTGTGATTCTGCTTTATTTGTTTCTTCAGATTTCTTCTTATCTTCAGATTTATTTTTATCTTCAGATTTATCCGTTACCTCAGTCTTATTTGTTTCTTCAAGCTTATTGCTATCCTCAGGCTTGTTCCTTTCTTCTGTTTTGTTTTCGACTTCAGCCTTACCTTCTTCTAAAGGAACTGATTGATTATTGGCAACTGAAACTAAAGGTTGATCTGCATGAGGTTTTACTACTGCATCACTACCATCCGCATTTTCCTTTAAAGATACATTTTCAGCTTTAGCAGGCTCTTCACTTACTTTTTCAGTCGCAACACCTTCAGCTTTATGTTCACTTGAGAGTCCAGTAGTTTTCAGGTTTTCAGACTGGTGCTCAGTCCTATTTGTTGACACAATTTCTTCAGTATTTTCGTTGGCATATACCGAAGAAGATAGACTAACGCTTGCCCCTAATAATAGAGCACATGTCCCTATAAGCACCGAGCAAGCACCGACTGAAAATTTTCGAATACTATAGACTCTTTTTTTGTTCCAATTACCTTTTTGCATGTAATCCTCCTTTTGGTAACCGCTTTCATTTTATCTGAGAGCAATCTACTTATTATAATTATCTTATAATACGATTTTATAACCAATAAAAAATTTGTCAACCTTATACGTATAAAAACAATAGTTTTGATTGTTTTTTATAAAAATTGGAGAGTTTTTAAAAAGTATTGAAGTGGAATTTATTATAATAAAAATGATATCCGATTTTCTTTAAAATTTTAAGACGGAATAGTTTTTTATTATCCCAAACAGAAAAAATCTTTCTTAAAGATTTAAACATACAAAAAGAGCAAACGAATATTTCAGTTCTTTCCTGATTTCGTTAACTCTTAATTCTTAGTTTGGTTTATTAATATTAGTTAAATTTATCCTATTCCTAAACGTTAATATCCAGCTATATTATGTCACATCGCTATTTGAAAAATCTTATTTTCCTTCTTTATCAGGAAAGAGATAACCAATACCTACACAAGCTAGCACACCTGCTCCAATTACCAAGCCACTTGAAATTGGCAACAGATCCAAAATTGCATTCGCAATAATAAAGGCAATAATCAAACACATCAGACTAGCCTTGTAGTCTTTTTTCAAAAGATTCTCTAGAGTGAAAAATAGGAACAGCCCTACCGGAATCAATGACCAGAGGTTGACATTTAAACTTGGCCAGCCAACAAAACCAAAATACACTACTGTCGCTGCTGCTACTAAAAATATAATCCCTAATAATTTTTTCATTTTTTATCTCCAATTTCTTTTTTATGAACTTGAGTTATCTGATAGTGACGTCTCACATCCCTTACAAAAATCATTATAGCAGAGGTCAGTTTCAAGAACAAGCTCTTTTGTCTATCTGGTCTCTATCTCTGTCTAAATGGTTCAATAATTAAGAAAAAAAGAAACCCAGTAGAATGAGTTCCTTCACTTTGCCGATTGCAGGGATTGAACCTGTGACCTAGGCTTTACGAGTGCCTTGCTCTACCAACTGAGCTAAATCGGCGATTACATATAAAGTATAGCACTCTGAGAATAGGTGTCAAGAAATTTTCATCACTATTAGAAAAAGCCTGTCCTGAGACAAGGCTTTGATAACATCTATTGCTAAGAACCCGCACTTTCGTAGGCATCTAAGCCCCTATCCCAAAGTTTAAGGGAAATGACAAAGAAAACCAGAGAAATCAACATCAAACCTCCGATGTTAAAGATTACATCCTTGTCCTGCAAGAAATAGCTGGCAGGATAGTAGGCCGTAAAGGCAAAAGGTACAATAAAACTGATTAACCAACGAAGAAATGAATTATAAATTGAAATGGGATACTTGGCAAAATCATTAAACATATAGAAAATGTAAATCATTGCTCCTGACTGCTTGGTCCAAAAAGCGATGCTGGCTGTCGCGATTTTCAAGGAAGTATAAATCAAGGTCGCAAAAGGAATACAAACTAGGAAAAGCAGGAATTTTGGAAGAGTCCAAGCAATGCTAGATACCGTTGTCGCTAGTAGGATCCCACCAACCAAGAGTTCGCCCAAAGCATCAATCTGAAAGGTCTCAACTAGGATGTGAAAGAGAGGATTGATGGGACGAGTCAGATACTTGTCAAACTCCCCTTTTCGCACCAAACGTTGGCCCAGTGCCCAGAGATTATCAAAAAAGAGATGGTCCAAGCCCTTTGGAATCAAGGAAAAACCATAGATAAAGGCAATTTCTTGGAAGGACCAGCCTTCTAGGGATGGAATGTGTTGAAAGATGACATTGAGAAACAAGAGGTTCAAGCCTTGGGTCAGAAAAACTCCCAGAACACCAACTACAAAATCCACCTTGTATTCCATGATTTGCTTGATGTATTGTCTGATAAAAATCAGATGCATGCGTTGATATTTTTTCATACTAACCTCCCTGAATGGTAATGAATGACTGGACTCGTTTCCAAATCAACTGAGACAAGCCCACCATCACTAAGAGCCAGAAAAACTGCAAAGCGAGCGCCTGAAGAATCTGATTGGCATCGTATTTCCCAACGATAATCATGACCGGAGTGTAAATCAAGGATGAAAAAGGCAGGAAGGACAGAATATCTGAAACAACCTTTGGAAAGAAAGCCAAGGGAATCAAACTTCCAGACATAAAGGCCACTATTGAAGTCTTAAGTAGGTTGGAACCCCAAAGATTTTTAAACACAAAGGCAGAAAATCCAAAGCAGATATTAAAGAAAAAGTTAATCAGATAGGCCAGCGTTAAGCTAAAAAGATAAAGGACAGTTAATCCCAGCACTTCTACAATCCCTTGCCCAGATACGATTTTCATCAAAACAATGACACTTAAAAATGGAAGGCCAACAGAGATAAAAATCAACCACTTGGAGCCAAGCTCTGTAAAAAGGTAAGATGCCGCAAAATGCACTGGTCTCAACAAGCGCATGATAATGGAGCCATCCTTGACCTCCTCCCCAATCATAAAGGAGCTATCAGACCTGGTCAAAAGATTAGTCACAAAACTCATGATAATGTAAAGGGTGATATCTGCCATACTAAAGCCCTGAATCAAAGATTCTTGCGAAGAATCAAAGACAGCCTTCCAGAGATAAAAGGCCACAAAAGCACCCATGACATCGCCGATCCGATAGAGAATAAAGTTGACTCGATAGGTAATCAATTCCTGAACACCTGCATTGATAAAGGGTTTATAACGTCTCCACAATTTGACCATCTTAGAGCTCCTTTCGATAGAAGCGACGGATAATATCCTCAATATCCGTATCCACCATCTTCAAATCGCGGACCTCAAAATCAGACAGGGTTTGCTTGATAATGTCAGCTGTCTGGTAGCGTGAACTATCGAATTCAATGTTGAGACTATTCCCTTGTCTATCAATTGTCATATCCGAAAAGCCTTCATAGTGAGAAACTAGATGACTTTGACCTGGTAGCAGTTCAAAGGAGAGAGTCTTCATCTTGCCAAATGTATCCTTAAGCTGGCTAACCGTTCCATCAAAAATCTCCTGCCCCTTATCAATCATAAAAATCCGATCACAGAGTTGCTCAATGTCGCTCAGGTCGTGAGTGGTCAAGAGAATGGTGGTTTCTTCCTCCTGATTGATCTGAGTAATGGCCCGACGAATATTGTCCTTGACCGAGACGTCCAACCCAATGGTCGGCTCATCTAAAAAGAGAACCTTAGGATTGTGAAGCAAGGAAGCTGCAATGTCCGCCCGCATCCGTTGTCCCAGTGAAAGAGTCCGCACGGGGTCCTTGATAAAGTCCTTCAAATCCAAGACTTCATTCAAAAAGTCCATGCGCTTGTGGAAGAGCGAGTCTGGAACATCATAAATCTCCTTCAAGACCGTGTAGGTCTCTTGTAGAGCCAAATCCCACCACAACTGTGTTCTTTGCCCAAAGACCACTCCAATATCCTTGACATAATCTTGGCGATTGTCCTGGGGAATCTTGCCGTTAATCCGACAAAAACCAGATGTCGGTTTTAAAATCCCTGTCAGCATTTTAATGGTTGTCGACTTCCCAGCACCATTAGCCCCGATAAATCCTAAAATTTGTCCTTTTGGGACCTCAAAGGTCAAATCCTTGACCGCTTCAAAGGTCTGCTTTTCAGGATGAATAAAAGAGCGTAAAGCCCCCTTCAAGCCCGGTTCCTTAACAGTCTTCACAAAATTTTTCTGAAGATGTTCCACTTCTATCATTGCCATATCTATCTCCCTATGGTAAGGAATAGCAACATTGTATTTTTGACTACAAATATTCTAAATCCTTACTTTCTACACCTTCTCAATATTATTACAGAAGTCTTTACACCAATCTATTATAGTCCAATAAAAACTAGAATGCAAGCGTTTGCTTAAAGTTTATGAAATTGAAAATTTTTCTCTTAAAGTGGTATTTTTATACTCAATGAGAATCAAAGAGCAAACTAGGAAGCTAGATGCAGGTAGCTCAAAGCACAGCTTTGAGGTTGCAGATAAAGCTGACGTGGTTTGAAGAGATTTTCGAAGAGTATTAGTCCAAAATTCTGGTTTAATAGTTTCCTTAAAACACCAAAAAAACCCACCCTCATGGGCAGGTTTCTATTCTATATTATTCAGCTAGATTAAGCTTTACCTTCTGAACCGAATACGTCGATACGTTCTTCAACTGATGCTTGGATAGCTTTTACACCGTCAGCCAAGAATTTACGTGGGTCGAAGAGTTTTTTCTTGTCGTATTCTGCTTCGTTTGCTTCGTAGTCACGAGCAAATTTACGAGTTGCGTTAGCGAATGCGATTTGGCATTCAGTGTTAACGTTAACTTTCGCAACACCAAGTTTGATAGCTGCTTGGATTTGCTCATCAGGAATACCTGATCCACCGTGCAATACGATTGGGAATCCTGGAACAGCTTCAGTCAATTTTTGCAAGTGATCAAGGTGAAGACCTTTCCAGTTTGCTGGGTAAGGACCGTGGATGTTCCCGATACCAGCTGCCAAGAAGTCGATACCAGTTTCAACCATTGCTTTAGCGTCTTCGATTGGAGCCAATTCACCATCACCGATGATTCCGTCTTCTTCACCACCGATAGTACCAACTTCAGCTTCCACTGATACACCATTTGCATGAGCAAATTCTACAACTTTACGAGCTTTTTCAAGGTTTTCTTCAACTGGAAGGTGTGAACCATCAAACATAACTGAAGTATAACCAACTCGGATACACTCAAGTGCATCTTCGTAGTGACCGTGGTCAAGGTGGATAGCTACTGGTACAGTGATACCCATTGATTCAACAAGGTTAGCGATCAAGTTGCGAGCAACTTTGTAACCACCCATGTATTTAGCAGCACCCATTGAAGTTTGAATCAAAACTGGAGCTTTTTTAGCTTCTGCTGCACGCAAGATAGCTTGAGTCCACTCAAGGTTGTTTGTGTTAAATCCACCAACTGCATAACCGTTGTCACGAGCTGCTTGGACAAATTTTTCTGCTGAAACGATTGCCATTTTATCAGGCCTCCTGTATATTTTTATGGGTCATCCCATTTACATTGTTCATTTTATCACTTTTTGACAAAAAAATCTAGTTTTTCCCGCAGTTTCGATTGAATTTCTTCTAGCTTCATCTATGTAAACCCTTTCTATCCCTAGTCTTGGGCGACTTTTGGAAAAGCTATGAAGAAGGTTAAACGATTCTCCTTCATCTCGAAACGATAAGGTAATTTTTCATGTTCTAATAGACTCTTAACCACAAAGAGCCCCATCCCAGATCCCTTGGCCTTGCGACTAGCATTGTTAGAAAAAGACTGGGCTAGTTTTTCTTGTTCTTCTGAACTGCAGCTATTTTCTATAAAAAGTTCCCCTTCTCTCTCTCCAATGCGAACTAATCCACCTGGAACAGAGTGCTTAATAGCATTGCTGATGAGATTAGACAGGATTAATTTCATCACAGATGGATTTAGATAAGCCTGCTGGTGGTTCAAACTATTGTCAATCTGAAGTTCTCTCTCCTTTGCTAGCAAAGAATAATCTTGAACTAGACTTTGCGTCATCTGGAGGAGATCTATTATTTCCCTATCATCTCGCAATTCCTGCACAGAAGAGAGAGAAAGTATCTGGAGAACGTGGTGATTGAGCTCATCCACAATTCCTAAGGCTACTCCCAGATAGCGGTCTCTATCCTTATAACGACCGATATTTTCTTTCATGTTTTCAATCAGGATTTTCAAACTAGCTAAGGGTGTTTTCAGTTCATGGGAAGCCCCTCGTAGGAATTCGACCTTCATCTTTTCCAGCTGGAGAATAGCTTCATTCTTGTCATGCAAGTCCGCAATGACAGTCAAAAGATGCTGGTAGAGGCTATTGATTTGTTCCTTGAGATCACCAATCTCATCCCTAGAATCCACGTGCAATCGCACTTGGGCATCCAGTTCCATCATTCTACGAGTTACTCGCTTGATTTCCAAAATCGGGGCAACAATGGTCCGAGCATAGATATAGGCTACCAAAAGGGAAATCAGAAAGGATGCCAGCAAGGTATAGGGAAGAAACTGGAGACTGATTTGCTCTGCTTCCTTTTGCAAATCCATGGACGCTAAAAACTGGAGAGTCATGGTACCACCGTCTTGCGTTGTCACCTCGCGCTCCTCGATAAAAAGAGAGGTTGTCTGACGTTCCGTGTCCAGAGGAAGACTGTCCTTGACTTCTAACTTGTCCTCGGTCATCTCTCCCTTAACGGACCCTTTGATATCACTAGTCTGGGAATACAAGTCTAACACTTGCTCGATGCTCTGCCTATCCTTACCTTCTAGGGACTGGGCAATGGCTGTCGCTTTCTGGCCAATGGTTTCCTGACGGTGGCTCAGATAAGTCGAAGGAAAAAGAAAATAAATTGCTAAATGAAGGCAGATAACCAGAACACTAAATATCGAGAAGGTATAGATAAATATCTTTGTAAATAAACCTGTTCGTTTCATTTTCGCTCCAATTTATAACCAACATTACGCACAGTGAGGATGCAGTCCAAGTCTAGCTTTTTCCGCAGTTCCTTGATATAAACATCAATGACACGGTCAAAGGGAACCTCATCTGTCGCTTTCCAGACCGCATCGATTATCTGAGATCGAGTCAAGGCCCGTCCTTCATTTTTCACCAAGTAGTCAAGAATTTCTAACTCTTTGGCATTGATGGCTACTTCCTCTCCTGATAGACTGGCACTGTAGCTCTCAAAGTCCACTTGGGTATCCTTATAGGAGAAGATTCGTCCCGTATCGTAGTAACGCTTGAAAATTGCATCTACCCTCACTTTTAAGAGGGAGAGGGAGAAGGGTTTTTCCAGATAGCCATCTGCCAGAGAAGCAAAAGCACTCATCTTGTATTCCTCATCCTGAAAGGCGGTCAACATCAGGACAGGAACCTGACTTGTTTTACGAATCTCCGCTAGGACTTCTAAGCCATTGAGTTTGGGCATCTGGATATCCAGTAAAATCAGGGCCACCTCATAGCTAGAAAATTGCTCCAAGGCTTCCTGACCATCCGCCGCCTCAATGGTTTCATAACCACAATCCGTCAAATAATCACTGACCCCCTCACGGATCATCTCTTCATCTTCTACAATTAAAATTTTCATAGAAAAAACGTTTCACATTCCTTTAAATTTCTTGTAAATTATCTCAGTTTCATCCAGAAAGGAAGAGGCCTAATCAAGATGAAATAGATAAAAATGCTACCTATATTATACCCCATTTAGGGGAGAATAGGTAGCAAGTTTGTTATTCGCTATCCAGCAGAAGCTCTTTTGGTTGTTTTCTAAGGAGATTACTTGAAGCAAGCGCCATAACGAGAACCACTAGAACCAAGGCAAGGACAAAGACGATGATAAAGTCTGATGTCTGAATGGAAATATCTAGGCTCGACAAGGTCTTGCTAAAGCCATCTACTTCTGCACCACCACCAAGGTTAGAGGCTTGAGCAGCCTTGCTGGCTTGCTTGGCAACACCTGAAGTGACATTGGCAAGAACAGTATTTCCAATCGCACGAGCTGTGTAGTTGGCTAGGAAGTAAGCAGAAACAAGAGCAGGGATGGCAATCAAGATGGACTCGGTGATAAATTGACCCAAGATACTTGCCTGCTTGAGACCGATAGAGAGGAGAATTCCCACTTCCTTGCGACGGGCGTTAATCCAAAGACTAAGCAAGAGGGCAAGGAGAAGGACTGAGAAGCTCAAGCTACCCCAGAAGAGGAGGTTGGCCATCTTGTACATACCAGAAATGGATTGCTCAAGAGCTGGGTAGTTAGATGAGCTCTTAACAAGTGTGTAGCTCTTCCAGTTGATACCACTGATACCATTCAATTCTTTCATGACATCATCCAAGTTCTTATCTGCTGTTACAAAGAAGGTTGCGTCCCCATAAATAGCTGTGTCTTCTGTGTATCCATAAAGCTTTGCAGCAGTGTGAATGTCTGTGATAGCAGTGTTTTCATAGAGTTCTTGTGAGTAGGTTACTGCTGACTTATTATGACCATCAAAGAGTCCCTTGATTGTCACTTCGACTGTTTCCTTGGCACCTTTTTCATTGTCTGCATCGTAGATATTGGAGTCTAGTTTGACCTTATCCCCGACTTTCCAGCCGTGTTTGGCTGCCAAGTCCTTATGCATGAGAATCTTGTCTTTGTCGTCGTTGGTTAGGTGTTCACCTTCGACCAGCTTATAAGAGCCAGAGACAAACTTGTCTTCTTTAGAGGAGTCATTAACACCTGTAATCATCAAGCTACTTCCAAAATGTTTAGCACGGTCAGGTGTTAGATTTTTCTTGGTTTCTGGCGTTTCGATGAGATCGTATCCAGTCAAATCTCCGATAGCGTTGATGCGTTTCACATAAGACTCGATGGCCTTATTTTCGGTGATTTTTTTGATATCCTCACCCTTGATATTTCCAGCACCACGAGGCGTTCCTTGATTGACGCGACGATTGATTTGCATGGAGAAGCTATTGGTGATATTTTTAAAGGTCTCCTGAGAAGCCTTGGCAGTAGCTCCCTTGATTGACAAGCCAACCAAACTCAAGCTCGCCATAAGGAGAATAATCAGGAAGATAACAATCGATTTGAAAAACTTCCTTGTAACATAGGCAAATGCATTGTGTAACATAGGTTCCCTTTCTAGATTTTGTTTTATTTTATAGTTCTAATACTCAATGAAAATCAAAAAGCAAACTAGGAAGCGAGCCGTAAGCTGTACTTGAGTACGGTAAGGCGACGCTGACGTGGTTTGAAGAGATTTTCGAAGAGTATAATTGAAAAAGCTCATATTATTTCGTCGTATTGCGAGTTTCAGTCAGTTTCTTATCCTTCAATTCAAGTGTAATATCTGACGCTTGTGCCACTTCTTTACTGTGGGTGACGACGATCACACATTTACCTGTTTTCTCGGCAAGTGATTTGAGCAGTTCGACAATATCTCCGGCAGTTTTAGGGTCCAGATTTCCTGTTGGCTCATCCGCTAGAATAACTGGAGCTTCTGAGACCAAACTACGAGCAATGGCAACACGTTGCTGTTGACCACCTGATAACTGGAGAACATTCCGCTTGATCTGACTTTCATCCAAACCAAGCTCAAGAAGTGTATCCTTGCTTGCTTTTTTGTTGACCAAGCGGATATTTTCCAGTGGAGAAAGATAATCTATCAAGTTATAATTTTGAAAGACCAAGGAAATATGGTGCATGCGATGGTAGGAATAGCCCCTCTTACGAATGTCCTCTCCTTGAAAAAGGATAGAACCTTCAACAGGACTATCTAGACCAGCAAGCAGGGACAAGAGAGTGGATTTTCCTGCTCCTGACTCACCAATGATACTGTAAAATTTCCCGGGTTCAAAATTATAATTGATCTGATATAGGACTGCTTCAGCAGTGTTCTTATAACGGTAGGTAAGGTCTTGTAATTGTAATAAAGTCATGATTTCTCCTTCTTAACTAATAGATGATAAAATTTCTTTCGGCGATTTTCTAAATAAGAATAGGAAACAAAGAGCTACAGATAAGCAACTGAGCAGAACTAGAAAAACATAGGATTCTGCAAAAGATAAGATACTGGTTGATAAACTGCTTGCTTTGGCTAGCGTGTCTTGTAAGACTTCCTGATCTCCACTGGCTAGGACAGTTTGGAGCAGATAGGATGTAATGGCATTTCCAGCGATAAAGGATGGAAGTAAAGCTCCGAGAGATACCAAAACTACCTCTAAACAGAACTGTAGGAAAATCGAGCTCTTGCCTTTTCCAAGCGCCAGTAAAATTCCCACTTCGTAGACCCTTTCTCTCAACCAGAGAGACAAAACAAGAATTAAGGCTCCGGCTCCGGCTATCAACATTCCATAAAGGAAAATGGTCAGAAAGGTTTGGAAGGTTGCAACTGAATCCTTGATTTGTTCAAAAGCCTTGTTTTCCTTTTCGACTTGATAGCCTTGATTCTCCAAGGCCAAGTTTTCTACCTGCTTCATGAGTCCGTCCATTTCCTTAGGATTTTCTACATAGAAGCGAGCTGCACTGACTAGAGATTCACCATTCCCCAAAAGGCTTTGGCTACTTTCATAGTCTGTAAAGACTTGGTTTTCACTGAAGTCTGAAGACAAGCCTGTAAATTTCTCTTGTTTTTTACCAGAGAAGATGCCGACAATTTCAAACTCAACTGTTTGTCCTTTGCCAGATTCTGACTGTCCAGCATCTAAACGAATCTTGTCATGAAGCGAAAGACCGTTCTTCTTTGCCAACTCTTCGTGGATGATGATTTTCTTTGAATCCCCTTTTTGAAGATGTCGCCCTTCTTTTAAGTTGAAAGCCGAGCTGGTAAAGGTAACATCCTTAGATGAATCTTCAAGTGCCGTTAAGCTAACCAAGTTCTTGTCCGCAGCTGACAAATCATCACGCTCCACGCTCTGCTCACCACTCACTACTTCCTTGTCTTTCAGTTTTGCGACCGTCTCGAGTTCAGGAGAGACATTTTCCAGTCCCTTAATCTTGCTCACGGACGCTATCTCTGACAACTTGAAGGTCTGTCCATTTTCTATCTTCTTAATCGAAAAAGATGTGTTGAGTGATTTGTAAAGATTGGTTTCAACTGTTTTGTTGGACTTCATCAGAGTCAAACAGGCTGAAATTCCAGCCAATAGGACAAACAAAATCAGAAATAAAATAAAACTTCTCAGTCGTTTTCTGCTGACATAAGCCCAAGCTCTTTGGATTGGATTCATTTGTCACCTCCATATTTGTAAGACTATTATAAAATCCAAATATGAAATGTTTATGAAATACAAAAAAAGAGCAAAAATTTTTTGCTCTACTTGAATTAGATAAAAAAGAGCTAGCTTAAGCTAACTCTTATCCTATGCGGAGAGAGGGACTTGAACCCTCACGACCTAAAGCGGTCACAGGATCCTTAGTCCTGCGCGTCTGCCAATTCCGCCATCCCCGCGTCGATTACTTTACTAGTATATCAACTTTTAGGATGCTTGTCAACACTTTTTTCAAATTTTTTTCATTTCATCAACCAAATTACTCAGAAATTTCATTTAGATTTTCATCTACTAACTTAGCTCCAAGTGTATTTTTGAAATGTCCAAGGGCAAATTGGTGATTTTCAGACCAGATGGAAGCAACAGCTGGTTTAACAATCTCGATATCATATCCTAGATTATAGGCATCTATAGCTGTATGCAGGACACAGATATCCGTCAAGACTCCTGTTAGGATAACTGTAGAAACGCGACGCTCTCTCAAACGGATATCCAGGTCAGTCCCTGAAAAAGCAGAGTAATGGCGTTTATCCATCCAAAAGACACGACTGTCTGAACCATGCTCTTGATAAAAGGCTCCCAAATCTCCGTATAAATTCCGTCCACTAGTCCCAATCAAATTGTGAGGAGGAAATAGCTTGCTTTCTGGATGGAAACAATCATTTTCTTCGTGAGCATCGATGGTAAAGAAGATGTAATCTCCTCGTTCAAAAGCTAATCGAGTCACCTTGCTGATGGCATCCGAAATTGCCTGGGCTGGAGCACCTGCTGTCAATTTCCCACTATCAGCCACAAAATCTTCTGTATAATCAATCGAAATTAAAGCCTTAGTCATTAGTAATCTCTTTTCTTCACTTCTTCAAAAATATCTGAAATCAAGACCTTAAGATAGGTTCCCTTCATTCCAAGTGAGCGACTTTCAATAATCCCTGCAGACTCAAGTTTACGAAGGGCATTGACAATCACAGAGCGAGTGATTCCGATACGGTCTGCAATCACAGACGCAGTCAACTGCCCTTCATTTCCATTTAATTCCCCTAAAATTGCTGAAACAGCACGAAGTTCTGAATAAGAAAGGGTATTAACCGCCATAGTAACAGCAGTACGGCGGCGGATATTTTTCTCATCTTCTTCACGTTGGAAGTTGAGGAGCTGAATCCCAACAACGGTACTGGCAATCTCAACAAGGATCAAGTCCTCATCTTCGAATTTCTTATCATTGCGCCAAATAATCAAAGAACCTAAACGAATCCCTGACACATGAATCGGTGCAATAGTCGTCAAGCCATCAGGAAAATCAGCACGACTTTCCACAGGGAAAATACTCAAATCATGATCAACTGTCAGATTGGCTTCTGTATCGTAAATCATGTTCGCGCCCTGTACATAGTCATCCGGGAAAATCTTAGTTTGGAAGAATTGCTCCACGCGATCTGTATTGGTTTTATAACGCATAAAATAGCCAAGGAGACGTCCCTTGCTGTTAACGATACAGGCGTTACAGTCAATGATATCTGCCAATTGACGGGTAATCGCATTGTAAGGAAGTTCTTCCTGCAACTGCTCCTCCGAGCGCTTCAGGATAGAAGTAATTTTTCTAGTTTTTTCTAATAAATGTGCCATTTTTCACCTCGAATTTAATCGCTATCATTATAACATAAACAGCTTAAATTTTCAATTATTATCTGAAAATTGCTTATTTAATTGCAATTTGAAAAAACAAGAATATTTTTAATTAAATTGCTTCTTTTCTATTGACAAGCCCCTTATTTTTGTGTAGTATAATATTACAAGAGGATAATATATATTATTTATCTTTCTTTTCCATTCGGTCTCCTTATATAAAAAAGCGATTCATTTTGAACCGCTTTTTCTTATTTATCGCCCTTGTTACGAATAACAAAGCCTGTTTGCTTTTCACTTGAAGTATTGCGTGGTTTTTTATTATCTTTATTACGGTAACGTCTGTCTTTATCAAAACGATCATTGCCACGACTTCCTTTTTTGAAATCATCACGACGACCACGACGGTTGTCTCCACGGCGATTATCACGACGGTCATCTCCACGACGGCCTCCCTTAGCTTTTCCACCGAAGCCATTACCTGATGGTTTAAATGGCAGTGGTTTTTCACGTGCAATCTCCACTTCAGGAAGACTATCTGGGTCTTGAACAGTCAGACTCAAGATATACATTGCCAATTCTTCTGGAGTAAATTCGGCAGCTAGCTTACGAGCATCCTTACCAAATTTCTCAAAGTTGGCACGGATAGTCTCATCTGCAAAATCACGTTCGATTTTCTTAAGAGCCACTTGTTTCTTAGCTTGGAAGGCTTCTTCTGCGCTTGCAGGTTTAAGCCCTTTCATGCGTTTCTTGGTCAAGTTTTCAATAATTTGAAGGTAGCCCATTTCGTTTGGAGCAACGAAGGTAATCGATTGACCTGACTTACCAGCACGACCTGTACGACCAATACGGTGAACATAACTTTCAGGATCTTGTGGAATATCGTAGTTATAGACATGGGTCACACCTGAAATATCCAAACCACGCGCTGCAACGTCTGTCGCAACCAAAACATCAAGATTTCCGTTTTTGAAGTCACGAAGGACACGAAGACGTTTGTTTTGGTCTAGGTCTCCATGAATTCCTTCTGCACGGAAGCCACGGATTTTCAAACCACGAGTCAATTCATCTACACGACGTTTGGTACGACCAAATACGATAGCAAGTTCTGGTTGTTCCACATCCATAAGACGAGTCATGGTATCAAACTTTTCTTGTTCTTTAACACGGATGTAGTATTGGTCAACCAATTCTGTTGTCAATTCCTTAGCAGCAATCTTCACATGCTCAGGCTCTTTCATAAACTGAACACCGATACGTTTGATGGCATCTGGCATAGTTGCTGAAAAAAGCAAAGTTTGACGGCTTTCTGGGACACGCGAGATGATAGCTTCGATGTCTTCAAGGAAGCCCATGTTGAGCATTTCATCCGCTTCGTCAAGAATGAGGGTTTCAATGTCTTGTAATTTCAAGGCCTTGCGTTTAATCAAGTCCAAAAGGCGACCAGGTGTTCCCACCACGATATGGGCACCAGATTTAAGAGCCTTAATTTGTTTTTCAATGCTTGATCCGCCATAAACTGAACGGACTTTGACTCCCTTGCTACGACCAAAACGGAAGAGTTCTTCTTGACTTTGGACAGCAAGTTCACGTGTTGGAGCGATAACCAAAGCTTGAATGGTCGCTTCTTCTGTACGGATTTTTTCAAGGGTTGGCAAACCAAAAGCTGCAGTTTTTCCTGTACCAGTCTGAGCTTGACCGATAACATCCTTACCTTCGA
This sequence comes from Streptococcus mitis, assembly GCF_946188375.1. Taxonomy (GTDB): domain Bacteria; phylum Bacillota; class Bacilli; order Lactobacillales; family Streptococcaceae; genus Streptococcus; species Streptococcus mitis_CX. The sequence goes on along the minus strand of NZ_CAMHUS010000003.1, from coordinate 171,929 downwards.
GCGCCAAGGGAATAGTTTGTTCTTGGATAGGACTAGCTTCTACAAAACCAGCTTTTTCAATCTCTGCTAGCAAATCAGCAGACAAGTTTAATTCATTAAATTTCACGTTATTCTTCTTTCTAAAGGTGGTGCGAAGCCACCCTATAGGGCTTAGTTTATACTTTTCTTTTTATGACGTATTTTCATATACTGGATACAAAATCGTGTTGCTTCTTTTCCACAAAAGAAAAGTACTGTTTTCTTTGCAACCTATCTAGTATAACACAAGACTAGAACAAAAGATAGCTAAATCCGTCGATAATGTCATGTAAACGATTTTCCTTAGAAAATGAGGATGAAATTTCTACTATTTCATTAACTTTTTTAAAGCGTAGCAGAATTGTGCAAAAGTTTTTTTCTTGTGCTAGAATGAAATTCGAATAGGAGGAAGATAAATGTTAACTTATGATTTAATCGTTATCGGATTTGGTAAAGCTGGTAAAACACTAGCTGGTAAATTGGCTTCAGCTGGCAAAAAAGTTGCCCTCGTTGAACGTAGCAAAGCTATGTACGGTGGAACTTGTATCAACATTGGTTGTATCCCAACTAAAACTTTGCTAGTTGCTGCTGAGAAAGACTTGTCTTTTGAAGAAGTCATTGCTACTAAAAACACGATCACTGGCCGCCTCAACGGTAAAAACTATGCGACTGTTGCTGGTACAGGTGTCGATATTTTTGATGCGGAAGCTCACTTCCTTTCAAATAAAGTCATCGAAATCCAAGCTGGTGATGAAAAACAAGAACTGACTGCTGAAACAATCGTCATCAACACTGGTGCTGTTTCAAACGTCTTGCCAATCCCTGGACTTGCTACAAGCAAAAACGTCTTTGACTCAACAGGTATCCAAAACTTGGACAAATTGCCTGAAAAACTTGGAGTCCTTGGTGGCGGAAATATCGGTCTTGAATTTGCCGGCCTTTACAACAAACTTGGAAGCAAGGTTACAGTCCTAGATGCCTTGGATACTTTCCTACCACGTGCAGAACCTTCCATTGCAGCTCTTGCTAAACAATACATGGAAGAAGACGGTATTGAATTGCTTCAAAACATCCGTACTACTGAAATTAAAAATGACGGTGACCAAGTCCTTGTCGTAACTGAAAACGAAACTTACCGTTTCGATGCCCTTCTCTACGCAACTGGACGTAAACCAAATGTAGAACCACTTCAACTTGAAAATACAGACATTGAACTAACTGAACGTGGCGCTATTAAAGTAGACAAACATTGTCAAACAAACGTTCCTGGTGTTTTTGCAGTTGGAGATGTCAACGGTGGCCTTCAATTTACTTACATTTCACTTGATGACTTCCGTGTTGTTTACAGCTACCTGGCTGGAGATGGCAGCTACACACTTGAAGACCGTCTCAATGTACCAAACACCATGTTTATCACACCTGCACTTTCACAAGTTGGTTTGACTGAAAGCCAAGCAGCTGATTTGAAACTTCCATATGCTGTTAAGGAAATCCCTGTTGCAGCCATGCCTCGTGGTCACGTAAATGGAGACCTTCGTGGAGCTTTCAAAGCTGTTGTTAATACTGAAACAAAAGAAATTCTTGGAGCAAGCATCTTCTCAGAAGGTTCTCAAGAAATCATCAACATCATCACTGTTGCTATGGACAACAAGATTCCTTACACTTACTTCACAAAACAAATCTTCACTCACCCAACCTTGGCTGAGAACTTGAATGACTTGTTTGCGATTTAAGTTGAGATTTCATCGTATCAAACAGCCCTCTGAGGGCTGTTTTCATTTCTGCGAAATCTCATACTCTTCGAAAATCAAATTCAAACCACGTCAGCTTCACCTTGCCGTACTCAAGTACAGCCTGCGGCTAGCTTCCTAGTTTGCTCTTTGATTTTCATTGAGTATCAAATCTGTCTTTTCCCTCTTTTATGATATAATAGAAACATGAAATTAAAAACTACTTTGGGCCTCCTTGCTGGGCGTTCTTCTCACTTCGTCTTGAGCCGTCTTGGTCGAGGAAGTACGCTCCCAGGAAAACTTGCCCTTCAATTTGATAAAGATATTTTACAAAACCTAGCTAAGAACTACGAGATTGTCGTGGTGACTGGTACCAATGGAAAAACCTTGACAACTGCCCTAACTGTCGGCATTTTAAAAGAGGTTTATGGTCAGGTTCTGACCAACCCAAGCGGTGCCAACATGATTACAGGGATTGCAACAACCTTCTTAACAGCCAAATCTTCTAAAACTGGGAAAAACATTGCCGTCCTCGAAATCGACGAAGCCAGTCTATCTCGTATCTGTGACTATATCCAACCTAGCCTTTTTGTCATCACTAATATCTTCCGTGACCAGATGGACCGCTATGGTGAGATTTACACAACTTATAAGATGATTTTGGATGCCATTCGTAAGGTGCCTACAGCTACTGTTCTCCTCAATGGTGACAGTCCGCTTTTCTACAAGCCAGCTATTCCAAATCCTGTAGAGTATTTTGGTTTTGACTTGGAGAAAGGACCTGCCAAACTGGCTCACTACAATACCGAGGGGATTCTCTGTCCTGACTGTCAAAGCATCCTCAAGTATGAGCACAATACTTATGCCAACTTGGGTGCCTATATCTGTGAAGGTTGTGGATGTAAACGTCCTGATCTAGACTATCGTTTGACAGACTTGGTTGAGTTGACCAACAATCGTTCTCGCTTTGTTATCGACGGCCAAGAGTACGGTATTCAAATCGGTGGGCTCTACAATATCTACAATGCCCTAGCCGCAGTTGCTATCGCCCGTTTCCTCGGCGCAGATTCGCAACTCATCAAGCAGGGATTTGACAAGAGTCGTGCTGTCTTTGGACGCCAAGAAACCTTCCATATCGGTGACAAAGAATGCACCCTCGTCTTGATTAAAAATCCTGTTGGCGCGACCCAAGCTATCGAAATGATTAAACTAGCTCCTTATCCATTTAGCCTATCTGTTCTTCTTAATGCCAACTATGCAGACGGAATTGATACTAGCTGGATTTGGGATGCTGACTTTGAACAAATCACTGACATGGACATTCCTGAAATCAATGCTGGTGGCGTTCGTCATTCTGAAATTGCACGCCGTCTTCGTGTGACTGGTTACCCAGCTGAGAAAATCACTGAAACAAATAGTCTGGAGCAAGTTCTCAAGACCATTGAGAATCAAGATTGCAAGCATGCCTATATCCTGGCTACCTATACTGCTATGCTTGAATTCCGCGAACTGCTGGCTAGTCGTCAGATTGTTAGAAAGGAGATGAACTAATGGTTTATACTTCACTTTCCTCAAAAGCTGGCAATTACCCCTATCAGCTCAACATCGCCCACCTCTATGGAAACCTCATGAATACTTATGGTGACAATGGAAACATCCTCATGCTCAAGTATGTGGCTGAAAAGCTGGGGGCCCATGTGGCGGTTGACATCGTTTCTCTCCATGATGACTTTGATGAAAACCATTATGATATCGCCTTTTTCGGCGGTGGTCAAGACTTTGAACAGAGTATCATTGCAGACGACCTACCTGCTAAAAAAGAGAGCATTGACAACTACATCCAAAACGACGGTGTGGTTCTTGCTATCTGCGGTGGTTTCCAACTATTGGGGCAATATTATGTTGAAGCTTCAGGAAAACGTATCGAAGGTCTGGGGGTCATGGGACATTATACCCTTAATCAAACTAATAATCGCTTTATCGGTGATATCAAGATTCACAATGAAGATTTCGATGAAACCTATTATGGTTTTGAAAATCACCAGGGTCGTACCTTCCTTTCTGATGACCAAAAACCGCTGGGACAGGTTGTCTATGGAAATGGAAATAACGAAGAAAAGGTCGGCGAAGGGGTTCATTATAAGAATGTCTTTGGTTCTTACTTCCACGGACCTATTCTCTCTCGTAATGCTAATCTGGCCTATCGCCTGGTCACTACTGCCCTCAAGAAGAAATATGGTCAGGATATCCAACTCCCTGCCTATGAGGACATTCTCAGCCAAGAAATCGCTGAAGAATATAGCGACGTCAAAAGCAAGGCTGACTTTTCTTAAATCAAGGAAAACCATATCAAAGAACTCTGCTATCTTACCGGAGTTCTTTTTGTCTTTTCTTTTACCCTTCTCCCTTGCATTTTCTCTCTTTTTTTGCCAAAATAGAGGGGTAGAAAGAAGGTAGCATATGTCTAAATTACAACAAATCGTAACATATCTTGAATCAGAAAAACTAGACGTCGCTGTCGTATCTGACCCCGTCACAATCAATTACCTCACTGGCTTTTACAGTGATCCCCATGAGCGCCAAATGTTCCTTTTTGTCCTAGCAGATCAGGAACCCCTCCTCTTTGTCCCAGCCCTTGAGGTGGAACGTGCAAGCAGCACTGTTTCCTTCCCAGTTGTGGGCTATGTGGATTCTGAAAATCCATGGCAAAAAATGAAACATGCTCTTCCACAACTTGACTTCAAACGTGTCGCTGTTGAGTTTGACAATCTCATCTTGACCAAATATCATGGCTTGAAAATAGTCTTTGAAACTGCTGAGTTTGAAAACCTCACTCCCCGTATCCAACGCATGCGCCTCATCAAATCAGCTGACGAAGTGCAAAAAATGATGGTTGCAGGTCTCTATGCGGACAAGGCTGTAAAAGTTGGCTTTGACAATATTTCTCTTGATAAGACAGAGACAGATATCATCGCCCAAATCGACTTTGCCATGAAACGTGAAGGCTATGAAATGAGTTTTGATACCATGGTCTTGACTGGTAATAACGCTGCAAATCCACACGGTATTCCAGCAGCTAATAAGGTTGAAAATGATGCTCTTCTCCTCTTTGACCTCGGTGTTCTGGTCAACGGCTATGCGTCAGATATGACTCGTACGGTCGCTGTCGGCAAACCAGACCAATTCAAGAAAGACATTTATAACTTGACTCTTGAAGCCCAACAAGCTGCTCTTGACTTTATCAAGCCAGGGGTGACTGCCCATGAAGTGGATCGCGCTGCTCGTGAGGTCATCGAAAAAGCTGGTTACGGCGAGTACTTCAACCACCGTCTCGGTCACGGTATCGGTATGGATGTCCACGAATTCCCATCTATCATGGAAGGAAACGACATGGTCATCGAAGAAGGCATGTGCTTCTCTGTTGAACCAGGTATCTATATCCCTGGTAAAGTCGGTGTCCGTATCGAAGACTGTGGTGTTGTTACCAAAGATGGCTTTGACCTCTTTACAAGCACCAGCAAAGACTTGCTTTATTTTGATTAAAATTCTTCAAAAATCTTCCCACAATAAAACGCATAGTATCAAGGTTTCAACACCTGATACTATGCGTTTTTTCTGATTTTTAGGACTTTCTCCACATCCTCATTACTTAATCTTCTTGATACTTTGACTAAGAATAAATCCTACAATCATCCCTACCATATTTTGCATGAAATTCGGTAGAATTTCTGGTAGGGCTGCAGCCCAGCCATTCATCAATGTAGAACCCAAGGCGTAGCCCCCTACCATGGCAATAGTTGCTAAGATAAGGCCTAACCACTGAGTTTTTCCTTTAAATCCTGCGAAAAATCCCTGCAAGCCATGGTTGACCAAGCTAAAGAACATCCATTGAGGATAGCCTGATAAGAGGTCAATCAAGAAACCTGCTAGTCCTCCTACTACAGCCCCTTCACGACTACCAAAGTAGAAGGCCGTAAAGAAGACACCCGCATCTAAAAGAGTTAGAATGCCTGTCGGTGTTGGAATTTTTAAGAAATAGCCTAGAACCACAGAAAGGGCGGTTAATAGGGATACAAGGGCGATTTTAGTTGTTTTGGTTTGCTTCATATTGTCTTACTCCATACTGATCTGCTTGTGCAATAGCACGATAAACGAAAGCCTTAGAGCTTTCTACTGCTGGTAAAAGTTCATCACCTTTAACCAAGTGACTGGCAATGCTAGAGGCAAAGGTACAACCTGCGCCAGCATTTTGCCCTTGAATGACAGGATTTTCTAGGACTGTAAAGTTTTGTCCGTCATAAAAGACATCTACAGCCTTGTCCTGACTAAGGCGATTGCCTCCCTTGATAATGACTGCTGGCGCTCCTAAGTCATGCAATTTCTGCGCTGCAGCTTTCATGTCTTCCAAGGTTTTGATCTCTTGACCAGCCAATAATTCTGCTTCTGGGAGGTTAGGCGTAATCACACTGACATAAGGGAAAAAGCGAATCAATTCTTGGCAGAGTTCACTAACTGCTACATCGTGCGTTTCCTTGCAGACCAAGACAGGATCCAATACCACAGGCACTCTTGGATGTTGCTTGATAAAGTCCAATGCCTTCTCAGCCACACTAACAGTAGGGAGAAGACCAATCTTAATTCCCCCAAACTCCACATCACGCAAGCTATCTAATTCATGTTGAAAAATGGCATCCTCAGTTGGAAAGACTTCAAAACCCTTCTCTGTCAAGGCTGTCAAACAAGTCACTGCTACAAAGCCATGCAAGCCGTTCAAGGTGTAGGTAGCCAAATCAGCGGACAAACCACCACCACTAAAAATATCATTTCCTGAAAGTGCTAAAATACGATTATTCTTCATAACGAATCTCCTTTAAATACAAGCCATTTGGTGCTGCCGTTGGACCTGCTAGTTGCCTGTCCTTTTTCTCCAAGATGAGGTCAATCTGCTCCACTGGCATACGATTATTTCCTATTTTGAGCAACGTCCCCACCATATTGCGAATCTGTTTATACAAGAAACCATTTCCTGAAAAGGTGAATGTCAAAAATTGTCCTGTCTCATCAACCCTGAGACTAGCTTCTGTAATGGTACGAACCTTGTCCTCTACACTGGTTCCGGAGGCTGTAAAACCGGTAAAATCATGGGTTCCCTCTAGCTTTTTGATTGCAATCTGCATGCGTTCCACATCGAGTGGATAGGGAAAGTGAGTAGCATAGTGACGACGCATGGGATTTTTAGGACGGCCCCTATCCACAATAAACTCATAGGTCTTGCTGTGCTTAGCATAACGACAATGAAAATCATCCGCCACAAGCTCAATAGAAATCACATCAATATCTTCAGGAGACTGGGTATCCAGAGCAAATCGAAGTTTCTCCTCATCCATTTGATAAGGCAAGTCAAAATGAATCACCTGTCCCAAAGCATGAACCCCACTATCAGTCCTACCAGCACCGTGAACGGTAATGGCTTGCCCCTTATTCAATCTAGTCAAGGGTTTTTCAATTTCTTCCTGAACGCTACGCGCATGAGGCTGGCGCTGAAAACCAGCAAAGGCATAACCATCATAGGAAATAGTTGCTTTATATCTCGTCATGACTTCTATTTTATCAAGAAATTAGTCTCGTAACAAGCTAGAAAATTTATAATTGTCTGGGTACAATATTTCCGAAAAGAAAAACTTAGGAATCAATCCTAAGCTCTCTTTTGAAGTAGGTACATAACAAAGATAGAGGTTACAATCAACCAGGATCCTAAAATGGCGAAGACCAGCATCCCATTGTGAGTTAGTAATCCAATCGCACCTAGAACGAATGGGGTTGTGAAAGCTCCGAAACTACAGCCTAAAACTGCAAATGAGGTTGCTTGATTGAGGAGTTTAGCTGGAATTCTTTCAGAGACAAGTTGAAAGACCGTCGTCAAGGCTACACTGTAGGCAAAACCAGCCAGAATGCTTCCTGCCACCACCACCCACAAGGATGGAGATAAAGCAATCACAATTTGCCCTAAGCCGAAGGTAATACCAGACCAGAGGAGTAATTTTTCCTTAAAGATAGAAATCAAGAAAGAAAAACTCACCCCAGCCACAATCCCAATCAGCTGCATGATACTTAGGACAAAACTAGATAACTGGGCATCTCCGAGCCCTCTTTCCACCATCAAACTTGGAATACGGATGGTAATAGCTGTATTGGTACAAACTACAACTGCCGCTTCGATAGCTAGGATAAAAATCAAGCCTTTCATTTCTTGAGTTAAGCGACTTGCTTCCTTCGTTTTTTTCTTGACTTCTTTCTTTTCTTTTCCATAAGGTACAAAGAGCAGATAAAGGGTCAGAACTAAAAATCCAGCACTATAAGCTAAGAAAGTAGCTGTCCAACCAAAGGCCAACAATTGGCCGACTGCCAAGGTAATGAGAGAAGCCCCAACGACCTCTGCAGAACCGCGTAGCCCTAACATCTGAATTCGCGTTTTTCCTTGATAGCGTTCACTGATAATAGAAATGGCCTTGGCATTGATCATCCCAACACCTAAACCAAAAAGAATCCGTGTTCCAAAGACAAAAGGATAGGCTTGATACCAAAAGGGTGCTGTTCCACTTAGTGATAAAATCAGCAATCCCAAACTGATCTGTAAGCGCTCAGGAAATATTTTTTCTAAGAAACCATTTAGTAATAACATAATCATGATTCCAAAGGAGGGCAAGCTCGCCAAGAGCTCAATTTGTTCCTTAGGATAACCTTGATAATAGTCAAACATAGCTGGCAGGGCACTCGAGATGGAAAAGGATGTAATCAAAACGAGGGAGAGAGCCAAAATACTGGCCCGTTCTAAAAATTGTTTCATGAAATCTCTTTCTATATTTCTCTTAATCTTCTACTTTTTTGATAGTTATCAAACAAGCAAGAAAAGAAGAAGCCTCTTTAGTGTATAGACTCCTTCTTAAACCCGAAAATGAATCCCTTGTATCTTAGGATGACTTTCTCTTGATTTTCTTGATAAAGTAGAAGATAAATCCTGCCACCATATAGGCAACAAAGATAATCAGACACCACTTGAACACGACATCCCAACCCTTGTTTACATTCAAAAAGAAGTAAGGGAAGGGACTGACCTTAGAATTAGGAACATCAAGTTTCAGTACCAAGCCATTAAAAAGAGCAAAAATCATATAAAGCAAGGGTAAAATCGTCCACACAATTGGATCCCAAATCTTGTATTGACCCTGTTTGTCAAAAAAGAGGGTATCTGCTAAAAACCAGAGGGGAACGATATAGTGGCAAAGAAAATTTTCTAGGGTATAGAAATTAGTCGCAATAGGCGCTAATAGGAAATGGTAAATCACACAGGTAATCATGATACTCATAGTGACCCCACCTTTTAAGCGCAAGAGACTTGGCCTTTGCCAGTTTTCACCTAAACGGCTCATAACCTTTAGGAGATAGAGCGTAAAAATCGCGACTAAGAGGTTGGACAGAACCGTATAATAGAGCAGCATCCCAAATCCACCATGCTTGGCGATTTCAAGATAAACTCCCGTAAAAGCCGCTAGAAACAAGAAGATACGGCTATAAAATACAAGTTTATAGTGTTTTGACATGCTTAAATTTTCTTCACAAACTCTGATTTGAGTTTCATGGCACCGAAGCCATCAATTTTACAGTCGATATTGTGGTCGCCTTCTACGATGCGGATATTTTTCACGCGCGTCCCTTGTTTCAAATCTTTTGGCGCACCTTTTACTTTCAAATCCTTGATGAGAGTGACTGTATCACCGTCAGCCAATTTATTTCCGTTGGCATCGATAGCAACAAGGCCCTCTTCTACATCTGCAACTTCAGCAGGATTCCACTCATAAGCACACTCTGGGCAAACCAGTAGGGCACCGTCTTCGTAGACATACTCTGAGTTACATTTTGGGCAATTTGGTAGGTTGTTCATGGTTTCTCCTTATCATCATTCACTATTCTTTGAAAATCAAAATTTCTCGAACAGCAACTATTATACCCTAAAATCAGCATTTTGACAAATTTAGAAAAAACCGATATCAATCTATCGGCTTTTCAACATCTACATTCTTTTTTCAGCTTCTGCTTTGATTTTTTCAACTACTTCTTGAATGTTCAAGCCAGTTGTATCAAGGTAGACAGCGTCCTCTGCTTGTTTGAGAGGCGAAGTCTCACGATGACTATCCTTGTAGTCACGCGCAGCAATTTCCTCTTTTAGGGTTTCAAGGTCTGTTTCAATTCCCTTGGCAATATTTTCCTTGTAACGGCGCTCTGCTCTTTCATCTACCGAAGCTACTAGGAAAATTTTCAATTCTGCTTGTGGCAATACAACCGTTCCAATATCGCGACCGTCCATGACAATCCCACCTTGCTGGGCAATCTCTTGTTGGAGAGAAACTAGTTTCTCACGTACTTCAGGAATTGCTGCAATAGCTGAAACATGATTGGTCACTTCATTTTCACGGATAGGATGGGTAATATCCACATCTCCTACAAAGACAAGTTGTTCTCCAGTTTCTGAGCGCCCAAAACTGATTGGATGCTGGTCCAATAAGTCTAAGAGTTCTTCAACTTGTTCAACTCCTAATTGGTTCCTGAGAGCCATGTAGGTCGCTGCACGATACATAGCACCTGTATCTAGATAGGTGTAACCAAAATCCTTTGCAATAATCTTTGCGACTGTACTCTTACCACTTGAAGCAGGACCGTCAATAGCAATTTGAATTGTTTTCATATCAACTCCTATTTGATTTTGACAACATCACCTGGATTAGCAAACCAAGACCCTGTAGCCATATGCCCAGGATTCAAGGCCTCTAGCTGAGCAATCGAGATTCCTGCACGAGCGGCAATGGCTGCTTCTCCTTCTCCAGCTAAGACTTTTGTAGTTCCTTCTGGATCAGTTGGATGTTCTGAGCTACTAGATGACTCTTCTGCCTTCTCCTCTGAACTAGAAGATGCCTGCTCTGAACTACTAGAAGTAGAAGAAACTTGCTCTACTTTTGTATCTGAATCGTGAAAATCTTTCAAGGCTGCCGTGCGATTACTCCCACCCGATGAAAGATAGATCAGAACAATAATCATCACGACTACAATCACAAAGAAAATACTTGCTAAAATAGTCAAGATACGATTAGCCAGCACTCCTCCACCTTGTTCTCTCTTACGACGTTCTGATCTTGTTTCTTCTTGATTCTCATAAATATCTTCTTGCCACGGTTCTTTTGCCATACCTTACTCCTTGTTTTTTTTTACTTTTCTTATTACAATATAAATATGAAAATCACACTTATACCTGAACGTTGCATTGCCTGTGGGCTTTGCCAAACTTATTCTGATTTATTTGATTACCACGATAATGGAATCGTGCGTTTTTACGATGACCCTGACCAACTAGAAAAAGAAATCTCTCCTAGTCAGGACGTCGTAGAAGCTGTTAGAAACTGTCCGACACGTGCCTTGATTAAAGATTAACTCTAATATCGACAGGAACGTTCCACTCCTTCTAGTTTAGCATATTTCCATGCAAAATTATAGTCTTTTCTCTTTATTTTTTTCTGTAAAATCAGGAAGGTCACTTTTTTCTTTGACGAGATAAAGTGGTCTTTTTTTAGTCTCTAGATAAATCTTACTGATATACTTACCGAGAATCCCAATGGTCAAGAGTTGAATCCCACCAAGGAAGAGAATAACAGCCATCAGAGAGGTCCAACCTGATGTCGGATTGCCCAAAATGAGGGTTCGAACCACAACAAAAAAGGTCATTAGTAGAGAAATAAAACAAGATAGGAGACCTGCCACAAAGGCGATAATCAAGGGAAAATCTGAAAAGTTAACAATCCCTTCAATGGAGTAGAAAAAGAGTTGCCTAAAACTCCAACTGGTCTTGCCAGCCTGTCTTTCGACATTTGGATAGTCCAGATAGTGGGTTTTAAAGCCGACCCAGGCAAAGAGTCCCTTAGAAAAACGATTAGACTCGGTCAAAGCTAAAATAGCATCGACTACAGACCTTCTCATCATGCGAAAATCACGGACACCTGACGGCAGGGCTACTGGACTAATTTTTTGCATAAGGCGGTAAAAGAGATTAGCGCAGAGACTACGTAAAACTGGTTCTCCCTCCCGACTAGTTCTCCGTGTTCCTACACAGTCTAAATCTGCATTTTGGTCTAGTAAGGTTTTCATCTCAAGCAACATACTAGGAGGATCCTGGAGATCTGCATCCATCACCACCACTAGGTCTCCTGTCGCATATTGCAAGCCTGCATAGAGAGCTGCTTCTTTGCCAAAATTTCGCGAGAAAGAAATATAATGAACTGCCGGATTTTGCTCCCGATAGGTCTTTAAGAGTTCCAAAGTCCCATCACTTGATCCATCGTCGACAAAGACATACTCGATTTCTGTTTCCAAATCTGGAAGTAAAGCTTCCAAAGCCTGATAAAAAAGAGGAAGTACTTCCTCTTCGTTTAAACAGGGGACAATGATTGACATCACCATCTTAGTCTTCAAATCCATTTGGATGCTTACTTTGCCAACGCCATGCGTCTTCACACATTTGGGTGATGCCTAACTCTGCTTCCCAGCCCAGTTCTGCTTTGGCTTTTGCAGGATCTGAATAGCAGGCTGCGATATCCCCTGGGCGACGGTCTACAATGCGGTAAGGAATTGGACGTCCCACTGCTTTTTCCATATTTTGGATAATTTCAAGAACTGAGTAGCCTTTACCTGTTCCAAGGTTATAAACGTTTAGGCCTGAACCTTTTTGGATTTTTTGTAGAGCTGCGACGTGACCTTTAGCCAAATCGACAACGTGAATATAGTCACGAACACCAGTTCCGTCTTCCGTATCGTAATCGTCTCCAAACACTTGCACTTGCTCTAATTTTCCAACGGCTACTTGAGTCACATATGGCAAGAGATTGTTTGGAATACCGTTTGGATTTTCTCCCAAATCTCCGCTCTCATGAGCTCCGATTGGGTTAAAGTAACGAAGCAAGACCACATTCCATTCTGAGTCTGCCTTGTAGATATCCGTCAAAATTTCCTCTAGCATAAGCTTGGTTCGGCCATATGGATTGGTCACTGAAAGAGGGAAATCTTCCAAGATGGGCACTGTATGAGGATCTCCGTAAACTGTCGCAGAAGAACTGAAAATGATGTTTTTACAGTTGTTTTCTTCCATGACCTTCAAAAGACTAACAGTTCCAGCGATATTGTTGTCATAGTAGGCAAGAGGAATACGTGTTGATTCGCCGACAGCCTTCAAGCCAGCAAAGTGAATGACACCAGTTGGTTCTTCTTGTTTGAAAATGTCACGAAGAGTATCTGTATCACGGATATCTGCCTCATAGAAAGGCACTTCAACTCCTGTAATTCTCTCAACAACTTCTAAACTTTTTCTGTTACTATTAACAAGGTTATCCACCACAACAACTTGATGACCTGCTTGGATTAACTCAATAACAGTGTGGGTTCCGATAAAACCTGCTCCACCCGTTACCAAAATCTTTTCTTGCATCTTCTTTCCTCGATTCTCGGATTATTTTTTCTTATTTTACCATTTTTGATAGGGAATGTCATTTGCCATCCTAGAGGGGAGGCTAAAATTTCAGTAAAATTCTTATACTTTTCGAAAATCTCTTCAAACCACGTCAACGTCGCCTTGCCATATATATGTTACTGACTTCGTCAGTTCTATCCACAACCTCAAAGCAGTGCTTTGAGCTAACTTCGTCAGTTCTATCCACAACCTCAAAGCAGTGCTTTGAGCAGCCTGCGGCTAGTTTCCTAGTTTGTTCTTTGATTTTCATTGAGTATTATTCGCTTTTTACTCGTTTGACATAGTTTTCAATTGGGTAGTTTAGAGGGTCCAAGGTCAACTCCTTGTCTTGAATCAGTTGAGCTAGATGGTAACCAATGATAGGTCCAGTTGTGAGGCCTGATGAACCTAGTCCACTAGCAGCATAGATACCTGCTAATTCTGGCACCTGCCCAAAGAAAGGTGAGAAATCACTGGTATAGGCACGAATGCCCACACGTTCACTTGATGATTTCGCTTCTGCCAAGGCTGGATAGTGGGGCAAGGCTGCCTCCTCCATTTGCTGGAGCAAGGTTTCATCTACCGTCAAATCAAATCCCATGTCATTTTCATGGGTAGCGCCTAGGGATAATTTCCCACCTGCAAAAGGAATCAAATCCCACTCCCCTTCTGGCATAACAACAGGGTAAGCTTCCATGTCTTGGCCAAGCTGATAATCTCGTAGTTGTCCTTTTTGAGGACGGACATCCACAGCATAACCTAAAGGCTCTAACAGGTGTCCCAACCAAGCTCCAGTCGCCAAAATAACCTGATCAAACACCTCTTCTCCAATTTGGTAGCCTGATGCTAAAGGTGTCAGAGTTACTTTTTCTTTGACCAGCTTGACCTGACTGGCTTCCAGCAAACGAGTCACTAAAAGTTTGCCATCTACTCTCGCTCCACCAGAAGCATAGAGCAGACGGTCAAATCCCTGCAAACCAGGGAATAATTCGTTAGCTGATGCTTGGTCCAGAATGGCTAACCGGCCTATCAAAGGAGATTCTTCTCTACGCTGGAGGGCTAGTTGATAGAGTTCTTCCAACTTAGTTTTATCCTTTTTCAGGAGAAAGACTCCCGAACGCTGGTAAAAGTCAATTTCTTTCCCTGACTTCACTAAATCAGCCAACAAATCCACATAAAAGTCAGCCCCCAAGCGCGCCATTTTGTACCAGGCTTTATTGCGACGTTTGGAAAACCAAGGACTGATAATTCCCGCTGCGGCCTTGGTAGCCTGACCTTGTCCATGGTCAAAGACGGTTACTTCTAGGTCACTTTCTTTAGAGAGGTAGTAGGCAGCTGTTGCTCCCACAATTCCTGCTCCAATAATGGCAACTTTTTTCATTGTTTTCACTTTCTAACTAGATATGGTGGAAAGGATTGGTCGATGCTTGACTTGGTACAATATCAATTGTCCAGCCATTTTCAGCCTTCCATTGAGTAAGGAGTGCAGAAATTTTTTCCACAAAAAGCACTTCAATATAGTGACCTGGGTCCAATGCCAGTAACCCATCAGACAACATATCCTGGGCAGTGTGGTAGTAAATATCACCAGTGATATAGACATCTGCCCCCTTTGCCAAAGCATCCTTATAGAATGACTGCCCACTTCCACCACAGATGGCCACTCTTGAAATAGGCTTCTGCAAATCGCTCTCTTGATAATGCACCATTCGAAGACTATCTAGACCAAAGACTTGCTTGACATTCTGGGCCAATTTCCCAAATGTCTGAGGCTGAACATTCCCAATACGTCCAATTCCACGTTCAGGACCTGTCTCCTGCAGATAGGTCGTTTCCTCGATACCTAGCATCTGACAGAACCAATCATTGAGACCATTTTCAACGATATCAATATTGGTATGGCTGACATAAACTGCAATGTTATGCTTGATGAGGTCGATGTAAATCTGATTTTGCGGACGGCTAGATACCAAGTCCTTGATAGGACGGAAAATCGGCGCGTGCTTGGCAATAATCAAGTCCACACCCTTTTCAATGGCTTCAGCCACCGTTTCTTCACGAATATCCAGAGCCACCATGACCCTTTGGATATCCTTGTCCAAAGTACCAATTTGCAGACCACGACTGTCTCCCTCCATTGAAAATTCCTGAGGGCAAAAGGCTTCATATGCGTTAATTACTTCACTTGCTAGCATGGAGAACCTCCTTGATGGCTTGAATTTTATCTACTAAAACTTGACGTTCCTCCAGATTTTTTTCTGGGATTTGTCCGAGGGCGAACTCTAGCTTAACAGCTTCTTTTTGCCATTTTTGGACAAAGACTGGACTGACTTCTTTGGACAAGAAAGGTCCAAAGCGAACATCACTGGCTGATAGCTTCATTTGACCTGCTTCCACCACCAAAATCTCGTAAAACTTGCCAGCTTCTTCTAGGATGTTTTCTGCTACAATCTGAAAACCATTGTCTTGCAACCAGATACGCAAGTCATCTTCACGATTATTGGGTTGGAGGATCAATCGTTCTACATTAGCTAACTTGTCCAAGCCTCCTTCTAAAATCCTAGCAATCAAACGACCACCCATCCCAGCAATGGTAATGACAGACACTTGGTCTGCCTCTTCAAAAGCTGCCAAGCCATTGGCTAAACGAACCTGGATTTTCTCCTTTAAGCCGTGGGCCTCAACATTTTTGACAGCAGACTGATAAGGTCCCTCCACAACTTCACCTGCAATGGCGCTTTCGATTTTTCCTCTTTCGACTAACTCGATAGGCAGATAAGCATGGTCACTCCCCACATCTAGTAAAATTGCTCCCTGTGGCACAAAGGAAGCCACTAATTCTAATCTCTTTGAAATCATTTTCTCTCACTTTCCAAAACTCTATTACCTCTTATTATACCACATTTCAGCTGGCAATCTTGTACCTAAAAAGACCGCAATCCACAGATTGCAGCCTTTCTTTATTTTCTGGCTTGATAGCGACTAGTCAGGATGAAAATCACGGTAAAGACCAACATCATGACACCATAAACAGGTAATGTTTGTCCTGTTAAGGTTGAAATTTCAAGCAGTTTTTGAATTCTTGGGAAGAGAGCTGTGGCTAGGAATCCTCCTACTGACCAAACAATCAAGAGGACACGCCATAGGGTAAATGGCATGCAGGCTCTAAATACAGATAAGAAACCAATTGACCCCAAGAGATAATAGAGTAGAGTTGAAATTTCTAACTCAGACCAACCTTGGCTACTTCCAAATATTTTCACAAAAAGAACACTGAACACAACCATGAGAGCACTTGGTAGAGCACGAAGCATGGATCTTCTGAGGAAGTTTGGCTCAACAGGTTTGATATTTCGCTCAAAAGTCAGAACGAATGGTGGGAACCCTTCCACGAACTGGTCAATCATGGTAATCTGGATCGGAATGAAGGGGAAAATCAAGATCCACTCAGACCGACCTAGTAAAGCACTGGCGATACAGATAACTGCGAGCAAGAATGAGTAGATGGTCTTTATCAAGAAAATCGGTGCAATGTGGGCAATATTATTAACCACACGACGACCTTCAAAAAGAATCTCAGGAACATCATTAAAGTCAGAGTTCAAGAGAACCAGATTGGCAATCTGACGAGTCGCTGGATCTCCCTCAGCCATCACGATAGAACAATCCGCCTCACGAAGGGCCAGGATATCATTAACTCCATCCCCTGTCATAGCTGTTGTATGCCCCGCTTTTTTCAGTGTTTGGATGATGAGTTTCTTTTGATGAGGGGAAACACGTCCGAAAATAGCTGTCTCCTCAGCCATAGCAATCAATTCCTCATCCGTAATTTTTGAGCAATCTACATAACTGTCATAGTCTGCAAAACCAGCCTTCTGGGCAATGCTGGATACCGTAACTGGATTGTCCCCAGAAATGATTTTGAGTCCCACTTCTTGAGAACGAAGATAGTCCAGCGTCTCAGCTGCTCCTTCTCGTATCGGGTCCAAGATTTCTAGCAAGGCTAGAGCCTGAATATCAGATGGTTTCTGTGGTTTGTGATGGTCTAATTTCTCCTGACTGAGAGCTAAGACCAAGACACGTGACCCTCTCTCCAAGGCCTCCCTGGCTTCTGGGGCTTCAGAGTCCAGCAACATCTCAGGCGCACCTAAGAAAACTGTCCCCAAACCTTCCAATTCCATAGCTCCCCACTTGCGGTCGCTGGAGAAGGGAAGATTAGAGAGCATAGGATAGGCTACTTGGCCTTGGAAGCGCTGGCGAATAGCTTGGGCTGTTGGATTCTTATCCTCACTGTGGGCCATGTAGCTGGCCAAAATGCTGGCAATAGTCTCTTCACCATAAGTTGCCGTCAGTGGAAGAACAGCCTCCACCTGCATCTTTCCTTGGGTGATGGTGCCCGTCTTGTCCAAACAGAGCATATCCACGCGTGCCAAGGTCTCAACAGAGTACATCTCCTGCACCAAGACCTTTTTCAAGCCCAACTTAATCACCGCAGTCAAAAGCGAAGTAATGGTCAAAAGGGCAATTCCCTTAGGTAACATCCCCAGAAGGGCTGTCGACGAATTTACAACGGACGACTTAAGAGGCAAGCCTTTTAAAAGCAAGGCTTCTAGTAAGAGAGCCAGACCAAAAGGAATGATAATCTTCCCAGTAAAACCAGCTAGCCTGTCCAACGATTTCATGATACGAGAGTTGATTGGTTTAACGGTCTTGGCTTCCAGCATGAGTTTGGCAGCATAGTTATCAGATCCAACATGGTGAACTTGAGCTAAAACTGCCCCACTGGCTAAGAAACTTCCTGACAAAAGCAAGGCATCCACTTCCTTTTGCACCAAATCACTTTCCCCCGTTAACATGGCTTCATTGACTTCCGCAAAGCCTTCCAAAACCAAGGCATCACTGGGAATCTGCTCTCCAGCAGACAGACGAATGACATCTCCTAACACCAATTCTTCAGGATTCAGAGCCACTTCTTGGCCATCACGAATAGTCTTGACCTTTTCCTTGGTCATGAGATTGAGCTTGTCCACCATGTGTTTAGCCCGCAGCTCGGTCACAATCCCAGAAAAAGCGTTAAAGCAGATAACAGCAAAGAAGACCATATTGCTCCAAGCCTGCACAAAGGCTAGTGCCAAAGCAATGGCAAAGTTCAAAGCGTTAAAAAGAGTAAAGACATTTCGTTTAACGATTTGCCAAGTGCTGGTACTGGCCGAAGCAGTAAAATCATTGACCAAGCCCTTAGCCTGTCTTTCCTTGACTTCTCTTTGGGTTAATCCCATAATCTTATTTTTATCCATAAATTCTATCATATCATTTTTTCTAAAAGAATTCTAATCTCATCCCAAATATGGACCTGGTCAAGGGAAAAGTTTGCCAGCCCTCCTTTGATAAGGTATAATAATAACAAGAAAATAATCGAAGGAGATCGCATGTTTTATACTTATTTACGTGGATTGGTTGTCTTGCTCCTATGGTCCATCAATGGCAATGCCCACTATCATAATACTGATAAAATTCCTAATCAAGATGAAAATTATATTTTGGTTGCACCTCACCGCACCTGGTGGGATCCAGTTTATATGGCCTTTGCGACCAAACCAAAACAATTTATCTTTATGGCCAAAAAAGAGCTCTTTACCAACCGTATCTTTGGCTGGTGGATTCGTATGTGTGGTGCCTTTCCTATCGACCGTGAAAATCCTAGCGCCTCAGCCATCAAATATCCTATCAATGTTCTCAAAAAAAGTGACCGCTCTCTCATCATGTTTCCAAGTGGAAGCCGACACTCAAACGATGTCAAGGGTGGCGTAGCTCTGATTGCCAAAATGGCCAAGGTCCGTATTATGCCGGTTACCTACACAGGTCCTATGACCTTGAAGGGCCTGGTTAGTCGTGAACGTGTCGATATGAACTTTGGAAATCCAATTGATATCTCAGATATCAAAAAAATGAATGACGAAGGCATTGAAACAGTCGCCAATCGTATCCAAACAGAATTTCAACGTCTGGACCAAGAAACGAAACAATGGCACAATAATAAAAAACCAAACCCACTCTGGTGGCTTATCCGCATCCCTGCCCTCATCCTTGCCATTATCCTCGCTATCCTAACCATCATCTTTAGCTTTATCGCAAGCTTTATCTGGAATCCAGATAAGAAAAGAGAAAAACTTAGTTAAATACAACAATCCCTTGGCAAAAGCCAAGGGATAAATCTTTTATTCGATTTTCCATTTTTGAGCCAACCAGCTAGAAAAAGCTAGAAATCGTTCAGCTACTTGTTCATGGTGCCCATAAGGATCAAAGACAAATTGACCGTTCGGATAGCGTTTCTGAAGACTGGTATGGATCTGCTCAGCATAGACTGGTGCTTGAGCCAAGCGATTGCTATGATTGATTCCTTCTGTTTGACCGTTCTGTAAATACAGCAAACAGTCCAAATTTTTCACATTTTCTTCCTTGCAGTAAGTCACAAAATCAGGATACCAAAAGGAACCGCAGATCGAAAAGACACAGGAAACCTTGTCAAAGCTGAAAAGACTGTAGACTGCCGCCAAACCACCTAGTGAGTAGCCTCCATAAGCAAGGCGAGTTTCGTCCAGGCGATAAAGCGACTGCAACTTGTCTAAAAGACCTTCGAACAAATGATCATGATAGACCTTGGCCTGACCTCCAAAATCTGGAGCCCCATCTCTCAGAGCAGATGCCTTCCAGGGAGTGTAATCGTCTAAGCGATTTTTAGAGGTCAAGCCCACTAAAATCACAGATTCGGAAAGGGACGATAGGAAGTCCAAGTTTCCATCATTCAATAAAATTGCCGGATAGGTTTGATTGGGGTCGTAGTTAGAAGGAAGGCTGATTTTGACTTGAATTCCTTCCCAATCAAACTCATTATTTATTGATAAAGTCATTGATTTTCTCAAGGGAATCAACCACTGCTGGACCATAGTCCATCAATTCATCGTAAGAGATGTTCATGATTTTTTGATTCTTAATTGCAGGAACGCTTTCCAAAACAGCATTTGCCTTCATCAACTCTACTGCTTTTTCATCCAATTTTTTATTGCGGTCGCTGGTTACATAGATAATCAATTCAGGATCCATTGACACGAGATTTTCCAAGGTCAAGCCTGATGTTCCCGTTGCAACGTTTGTATAACCAAGTTGGTTCAGCAAACTTTCTTGCAAAGCAGACTTGTAGGCACCGAAGGTTTCATCATTATAAGCAACCATAATCAAAGCCTTTTTCTTTTCACCTTGACTTGCTGGGTTTCCTTTCTTAACAGCCTCGATTTTAGCTTGTAATTGGGCTGCGTATTCATTAGCCTTGTCCTGAACATTAAAAATTATCCCAAGATTTTTGACATCTTCTACAATATTCCCCAAATCTTGCTGAATCGTTGAGAGAGAGGCTTTTTGTGTATAAACTGGGATTTTATTTTCATTCCAAGTGCTAACTGTCCCCAAGGATTTTTCAGAAAACATCATGTTTCGACCCATCACAGCGTCTGGCTCATAAGAAAGGACTGTCTCTTGTGAGACTGTTTTTTTATCCCCAATTTGAGGAATCGTTGCAATAGCATCCTTGTATTTGTCCGTCACAGCATTATCTGGGTTAAGCATACCAACAATTTTATCCTTCAACCCCAACTCCAATAAGATTTCAGTGGTTGAAAGATTGTTGGTGATAACTTTTTCAGGTGCCTTGTCAAAGACTTGTTCGACTTCATTTCCTTTAGCATCATAGGTTTTGACCGTTAGCGGATAAGTTGTCTCTGCGCTGGCCTTTTGACTTGTTTCTGCGCTTGATTGTGTGGTAGCTTTTTCTGTAGTAGTGTTGCCACAAGCTGCCATGGTTAGGGTAGCTACTGTTACGAGTAAAATACTTAGTGTTTTTTTCATCTTATTTTCCTTTTCATTCTTATAAATAGTGAATCATGGCTTGCTGATCCTCAGTCCAAGTAACCTGACTTTGAACTCCATATACAGTTTGCAATGACTCAGGGGTGATGGTCTCCTTTGGAGTCCCTTGGTAAAGAATTTCTCCCTCTTTCATTAGATAGAGATAATCCGAATAGCGACAAGCAAGTTGAATATCATGTAGGACAGCTAGAACATTGACCTTGAGATTTTTCACAATGGCCAACAAGTCTAGCTGATACTTGATATCCAAGTGATTGGTTGGTTCGTCTAGGAGTAAGAGAGTCGGTTCTTGCGCCAAGGCGCGGGCTAGTAAGACTCGCTGTTTCTCCCCTCCTGACAGAGACGAATAGAGACGAGTTTTCTTCTCAAGCATATCTACCTTGACAAGAGCATCTTGAACGAGGGCATAATCCCTTTCCTTTTCCTTCTGTAGAAAAGAGAGGTGGGGAGTTCTGCCCAGCAAGACGATTTCCTCAACTGTACAATCAAACTGCAATTGATTAAACTGGGTTACAACTGCCATTTGCTTGGCTGTTTCTTTGAGCATCCATTGTTCCAGAGGCTTTCCATCTAGGCTTATCAAGCCTTTGTCCACCTTTTCCTGACGATAGAGGAGTTTAAGTAGACTGGTTTTTCCACTTCCATTTGGTCCTAGTATCGTGTGAAATTGATGCCCTTCAACCTTAAGAGAGACTCCTTTGAGGATTTTTTTCTCTCCTAGTCCAAAGTGGACATCTTGACAAATCAAGTCCATATCAGGCCCTCACCTCCCTTCGCCTACCTCCAACAATGTAAATAAAGAAGGGAGCACCTACCAAGGCCGTGAAAATACCAATAGGCAACTCAGCATTTGGAATAGTGACACGAGAGAGTACATCTGCCCAGATAACAAAGAGGGCACCTAGTAAAGTCGCAACAGGAAAAAGTCTCCTGTAATTCGTTCCTACTAACCCTCGAGCTAAGTGAGGAGTAATCAGACCGACAAATCCAATAATCCCACAGGTTGCCACTAAGACTGCTGTTAGCACAGCCACCATGGTCACATAAAGATACCAATAAAAGCGTAAGGGAATCCCCAAAGTTAAAGCAGCCTCATCTCCCATCATCATCGCATTAAAAACACGATACTGAGTAGAGAAAAATAGAAAGGCTATTCCTACTACTATAGTTGGCAGGACCAAGTCTGCCCAGGAAGTCCCAGCGAGCGAGCCCATGGTCCAAAACTTAATGGTCATCACACTATCCGCATTAGCGCCAACTGAGATAATAAAGTTGGAAAATGCCAGAAAGAGAGCGTTGACCACCGTTCCTGATAAAATCAGACTAGAAGTCGTCATCCTTCCCTGCATAGAAGCAATGATGAGGACAGCAATTGTTGCTAAAATCGCTCCAAGAAAAGCGCCAAGGCTAATCATCATTTTCAAACCAAGAATGATGCTTAGGGTTGCCCCTAGAGTTGCACCAGCAGAGATGCCTAAGACATAGGGCTCAGCGATAGGATTGTTCACTGCGGACTGCATCACGCTACCACACATAGAAAGGCCTGCTCCTACTATCAGACCTAACAATACTCGAGGGAATCTCATGTTCCATACAATGGCAAGAGTGGACTTGGAAACCTCTCCTATCTCAAGAGGAAATCCTAACCTGCTCAAAATAATCCGATAGGTATCTCCTAGATCAATCGCAACAGATCCCATTGAAACTGCTAGAAAGAGAGAAATCCCTAAAATACCTAGCAAAATAACTAAAAGTAACACAAATTGCTGGTCTTGTCGGCTTCCAGAAAATTTGGAAAGCATGCAAACCTCCTTTGATAGAATCTTAAAAATTTAGAAAATTCTCATGAAAAGTATACCATATTTTCAACAATGGAACAAGATGAGAAAGAATGAATATAGTTGGTTTTATTGTGCTAGGAACCGTAACCGAAGATCATACTTGAGTATATCGAGGTAAGGCGACAATATAAAAAGCCCTCTGAAGTCAGAGAGCTAATTTGAGCTCGGGCTAAAATCCTAGTGAAACAAAAAAATCTACACGGTCAGAAAAGTCTCTATCGTGCCATTTTCATACATGATGTATAGTCCAAGTAGAATGAATACTAAGGGCACAATGATTCGCTCGTATTTTTCAATTGTCTCGAATATTAACGGAATAGAGGATAACACCCGACTAATCTCGCATAAGATAATTATGCCGATTACAAACACAAGCAAGGCCACGAGGGTCTGTGACCAATCTAGCGAAGCAAAATAAGGTATATAGATACCTAAATTATCTCCGCCAGACGCAATTGTCAGCAATGTAACTGTCCAAAACAGTTGATTTGCCTTGCTTTGTTCTAATCTTTCAATAATTTCTTCCTCTTCTTCCTCTTCTTCCTCACCTTCTCCAACAATTGCAAAGCGAATCCCTAAATAGATAGGGATTAAACCAAGCAATCCGACCATCCATTCTTCAGGCACGAAATTAACGACATAAGCAGCAACTAAACTCGCCCCTACAAGTAAGCCTGTGCCTAGATATTGCCCCGCATAAATATGCCATTTTTGTTTATTCTGTGATAGCTGTGCAAATAAAATAAATAAAATAATTAAATAATCGATACTGGTGGAAATATAAACACCAATAGCGGATATGATTGTCTGTCCCATAAAAAACCTCCTGTATTGGTCAGTAATAAATCAGCAGATTTTAGGAGAGCACAGACACATTAATTTAGCTATCGCTAGTGGGTAATGTCGAACATAGGAAAGCATTTTACTCCTCCTCAAAACGTAGTTACAAAGTAATTTCTAACTGGAATTCGGTGACTACTTCCATGTAAAGTATAACATACTATACTTTACTTCGTAAAGTGTGGGCTCTCCGAGGGGGCTTGCAGACAGCTACTCGGCTTTTCAAGCCGAGTAGCTACGCACCCTTATGGTGTAATTAGCTGATACCATTTGAGGTTTTTGTAGTCTCCAAAATTGTGACCGATAAAACCTCAATAAAAAAGCCCTCTGAAAATCAGAGAGCTGATTTGAGCCCGGGCTAAAATCCTAGTGAAAAAGATGAAACTCCTTGTGTTCATCGAACACGGTGTCCTTTCCCTATTTTCATACGGATTTTTGACGCCCTTAGCATCATAATTCTTGCTGGATAAACCGTTTATAGACTAGGCGGTAAGCCGAAGATTGTACAAAATTTTTAGTGAAACAAAAAAATCTCCCCGAAGGGAGATCATTCTGGTTTATTTTACCTTACAGTGCTAGGAACTGTAACCGAAGATTATACTTGAGCATACCAAAGTAAGGTGACAAAAGTAAAAAAGCTACCCAATTTAGAGTAGCTTCATTATCAAGATATGCTCAATTGAACACGGCCTAAGCACTTGGCAAAAAAGATAAAATCTCCTAGAAACTGAAGTTTCTTCGTCAATTTTCCTATTTTTGCTTTGTGCTTTTGACGGCCTTTGTATCTTGAATTAGCGACGAAGTCCTAGAGAGTTGATTAACTCACGGTAACGGTTAACGTCGTTTTTACGCAAGTATGCAAGCAAGTTACGACGGCGACCGATTTTCTTCATCAATCCACGGTAAGTAGCGTGGTCTTTTTTGTGTTGTTTGATGTGTTCGTTAAGGTGGTTGATTTCCCAAGTAAGGACAGCAACTTGAACCTCTACTGAACCTGTATCACCTTCGTGACGTGCATATTGTGCGATGATTTCATTTTTTTTCTCTTTTGAGATTGCCATGATGTTTCTCCTTTTTATTTGGCTTCATCCGAGTGACAGGTTGGCATGCCTGTAACCAAGAAGAAGTTATTTGTCTTTACGACAATCCCTATTCTACCAATAACTAACTTCTTTGTCAACAGATTTACTTTCTTGTTTTAAATATGCTATAATAATCATAGTAAGAAATCCAAGTTGTCTGTTTTTTAAAACGAGGTGATTATCATGCCTAGATTCTATTCCCATCTCCCCTATTATTTGGTCATCTTTTTCTTTTACTGGCCACTTTATGAGTTGTTACCACTAATCATTTCTGACCCCCTTTTTCTCAAGAGTCTCTACGTAAATAATATTCTCTTCTTTACACCTCTGGTAATCTTGATTGTATCGCTACTTTATAGCTACCGTTTCCGTTTTTCACTTTGGTGGTTAATTGGTAACGGACTGCTCTTTTGCTTTACTATCATAACCTTTGGTGAGTTTATACTAATTTACTTGCTAATCTATGAAACCTTGGCTCTGGTGGGCATGGCTTCCGGTATTGGCATCAAGCATATTCTACAAAAATGAAAAACAAAAAACTTTCACAAAATCCTTGAAAAATCTCACAATCATGCTATAATAATCCATAGAGACAAGTCACTTAGTCCCTTTCTACTAGAGAGTGCGTGGTTGCTGAGAACGCATAGAAAGACTATACTGATACTACTCTACTGACTTTTATGCAAACATAAAACGGTGGCCACGTTAGAGCCAATCAGAGGTGTCCCTCTCTTTTGAGGTACATAAATGAAGGTGGAACCACGTTGCGACGTCCTTTTGAGGATGTCGCTTTTTGTTTTTCTAGCTTTCACAATTCTCTATCCCTGTTTTCAGAATAGGGTTAACACATTCGTCAATAATATAAGTAAGGAGAACATCATGATTAACATTACTTTCCCAGATGGCGCTGTTCGTGAATTCGAATCTGGCGTTACAACTTTTGAAATTGCCCAATCTATCAGCAATTCCCTAGCTAAAAAGGCCTTGGCTGGTAAATTCAACGGCAAACTCATCGACACTACTCGTGCTATCACTGAAGATGGAAGCATCGAAATTGTGACACCTGATCACGAAGATGCCCTTCCAATCTTGCGTCACTCTGCTGCTCACTTGTTCGCCCAAGCAGCTCGTCGTCTTTTCCCAGACATTCACTTGGGTGTTGGTCCAGCTATCGAAGATGGCTTCTACTATGATACTGACAATACTGCTGGTCAAATCTCTAACGAAGACCTTCCTCGTATCGAAGAAGAAATGCAAAAAATTGTCAAAGAAAACTTCCCATCTATTCGTGAAGAAGTGACTAAAGATGAAGCCCGTGAAATCTTCAAAAATGACCCTTACAAGTTGGAATTGATTGAAGAACACTCAGAAGACGAAGGCGGTTTGACCATCTATCGTCAGGGTGAATATGTAGACCTTTGCCGTGGCCCTCACGTCCCATCAACAGGCCGTATCCAAATCTTCCACCTTCTCCATGTAGCAGGTGCTTACTGGCGTGGAAATAGCGACAACGCTATGATGCAACGTATCTATGGTACAGCTTGGTTTGACAAGAAAGACTTGAAAAACTACCTTCAAATGCGTGAAGAAGCTAAGGAACGTGATCACCGCAAACTTGGTAAAGAGCTTGATCTCTTCATGATTTCTCAAGAGGTTGGTCAAGGGCTTCCATTCTGGTTGCCAAATGGTGCGACTATTCGTCGTGAGTTGGAACGCTACATCGTTGACAAAGAGTTGGCTTCTGGCTATCAACACGTTTACACTCCACCACTTGCTTCTGTTGAGCTTTACAAGACTTCCGGTCACTGGGATCATTACCAAGAAGACATGTTCCCAACTATGGACATGGGTGACGGGGAAGAATTCGTCCTTCGTCCAATGAACTGCCCGCACCACATCCAAGTCTTCAAACACCATGTTCACTCATACCGTGAGTTGCCAATCCGTATTGCCGAAATCGGTATGATGCACCGTTATGAAAAATCTGGTTCCTTGACTGGTCTTCAACGCGTACGTGAAATGTCACTCAACGACGGTCACCTCTTCGTTACTCCAGAGCAAATCCAAGAAGAATTCCAACGTGCCCTTCAGTTGATTATCGATGTTTATGAAGATTTCAACTTGAATGAATACCGCTTCCGTCTCTCTCTTCGCGACCCTCAAGATACTCACAAGTACTTTGACAACGATGAGATGTGGGAAAATGCCCAAACCATGCTTCGTGCAGCTCTTGATGAAATGGGCGTTGACTACTTTGAAGCCGAAGGTGAAGCAGCCTTCTACGGACCAAAATTGGATATCCAGGTTAAGACTGCCCTTGGTAAAGAAGAAACACTTTCTACTATCCAACTTGACTTCTTGCTTCCAGAACGCTTCGACCTCAAATACATCGGAGCTGATGGTGAAGAGCACCGTCCAGTGATGATTCACCGTGGGGTTATCTCAACTATGGAACGCTTCACAGCGATCTTGATTGAGAACTACAAGGGTGCCTTCCCAACATGGCTTGCACCACACCAAGTAACCCTCATCCCAGTATCTAACGAAAAACACGTGGACTACGCTTGGGAAGTAGCTAAGAAACTCCGTGACCGTGGGGTCCGTGCTGATGTGGATGAGCGCAATGAAAAAATGCAGTTCAAGATCCGTGCGTCACAAACCAGCAAGATTCCTTACCAGTTGATTGTTGGGGACAAGGAAATGGAAGACGGAACAGTCAATGTTCGCCGCTACGGCCAAAAAGAAACACAAACTGTCTCAGTTGATGACTTTGTTCAAGCTATCCTAGCTGATATCGCCAACAAATCACGAGTTGAGAAATAAGAGACAAAACCTGGAATAAAATCCCAGCTACCTAAAAAGCAACAACTATTTCAGCTGTTGCTTTTTATATTTTATTTAACCCGAGCTAGTAGTGATTAACCAAACCACCACACAAGATTTGCTTTCATGAGTTAGACAAGGTCAATATCCTCATTCCTTGTCTGCTTCATTTTCTTTTACGAGATCGTTTTGTGAATCTTTTTCAGAGAGTTTTTGATCAATATACTTGTCAATGTTTTCATAAAATTCCTTGGTCGCTTCACTATCTAATGTTGGCGAGTTCTGAACTTGATTCACTTTCAATTGAACAGATTGAATACCGTAAGAGGCTTGTTTTTGGTGGAGTGTTTCTAATTCTTCTTCTGAAATCGGATCTCCAACAACCGTCAAGACCAATTCATTGTTACTTGACTTGTAGACTTGATTAATAACCGTATAATTGGCGAACTCTTTTCCTACAAACTGTTTGATTCCTTCTTTTCTCGCTTGATCTATCGTCAGAGTGATTGCTGAATAGCTAGCTGGAAGAATCAATAATACAATCAAGGATATCAACCCAATTCTCATTTTAATATTTAGCTCTTTAAATGAACTTAAGGGAGATTTTCTCATCATAATTCTTGTTCCAACAATGTTAGTTATCATGATAAAGACACAGTTGATCAAGAAAAGATAGAGAGCCCCCAATAAAAATCGTACATTCCCATTAGCTAAACCATAGCCAGCAGTACAGATAGGCGGCATCAAAGCTGTAGCAATGGCTACTCCTGGCACGATATTGTTTGCTTCTTTTTTCCTTGAACCGATCACACCAGCAATCCCACCAGCAATAGCAATGAGAACATCCCAAATGGTTGGAGAGGTTCGTGCGATCAACTCGCTACTTGCATAAGACAAGGGAGAAATCCAGAAATACAGAGTCGAGACAAGCAAACTGACCAACACTTGAGTCAATAAAACCTCTAGAGATTGCTTGATTAAACGCGTATCAAAAATAGCTAAACCGAATCCCAGTCCAACAATCGGTGTCATGAGAGGTGAAATTAACATGGCTCCAATAATAACAGCTGTTGAATTCATATTTAGACCGATAGAGGCAATAAAAATTGCACACATCAAAATCGCTGTATCTCTCAATCGAACATGAAGGTCATCGTATAATTTCTCACGGTATTCCCGTGTTGAATAATTGGCAGTCATTTGTCCTCTCCTCTTTCCTTATTTAAATCGGTATAATAATTAATAATAACAGCTGATAAACAGCCAAAAAATATGAGCCCATAAATCGTCAAGAAGACACTGGTAATCCTTCCAATCAAGGTCACAGCTAGGAGATCCCCGTAGCCGACAGTCGTCGAAGTCACAAAAGCATACCAAAGACCGTCTCCGTAATTTGTGATAGCAGGTTCAACTAGGAAAAGCACGCCTCCTGACCCAAAAACAAAGGTCACAAAACTCAGAGCAAACCGAGTAAAACCCGTAACCTGTATAATATGCCATAACATTTTTAAACGTCTCATTTGTTCTCCTTATTCATACTAGCTCCTGACCGAGCCGTTTTTTCCAATAATCAAAGTGAAGATAGGACATGATCTCCATCAGAGAAAGATAGACAAACTGATAGATCTGATTTAAGCTGATTATCAACTGATATTGTTTGAAAAATGACTGGAAGAAAGACCAGATATGACTGTCTTGAATCAGTCCCTTCTTAACATCAGACAGGATATTAGCTAAAGCTCCCAAGGACTGAAACGGTAAATCCTTGACATTTATATAGATCCGGTCCACCACATCATTCAGACTGGTATCTTGGATGGCATGAAATTCTCCAAAGAGAACTCCTGCCGCTCCAAGAGTAGAAACAAATTCCACCAAATAATTTCTGAGGAAATTTTCTCAACCTTTTCCCATAATGTGTTTAGTGCCATCCATAACGATCCCAACCAGAAAAAGGAAAGAAAACAAGCAAAGAAATTTTGCCGTAAATCCCAAAAAGCTTCAAGACTTGGTGTTGTTGGTTTTTCTAACTCTAAAATCAAGATGGTCATAATAATTGCTAGAACAGCATCTGTCAATACAATTAATCTGTCTTTCTTCATCGGATTGCATCCCCTTTCTTTTTTGTAACATTCTATCTTATCGCATAATATTGGATATTCTTTCATAATCCGACTACAAACAAAAATAAACCAAAAAGTCTGTCCCTATTATGCTATATTTAACTCTAGAAGTATTCATCCATCTAATTAATAAGTATATCATATTTCACAATAAATGAATACTATCAAAGATTCATCCCCTTTCACTTCATCATTTAGTGTTGCTTAGATTTATCAAAAACAACCAAATTTGTATTAATTTCAAGTATCACCTAGTTACAAAAATTTGGGGTGAACAGAAAAAGCATCCCGTATTTTTGATACGAAATGCTTTCAATAAGTTTAAATAAGTTTTAACGTTTACTAAATTGTGATGCTTTACGAGCTTTTTTCAAGCCTGGTTTGGAAAGTATGAATTTCAGTTGGACTAAAAACAGCGTAATATCAAGACTTTTCTCCGCTTTTATAAAAGCGTTTTTCCAATCAAATTCAACTAATTTTATCTAAATGGTGTGGATTTTACCCCCAAAATTACAGAGAATGGAGCTGATAAACACTAAACGTTCACACCATTAGTTAAATGATTTTTTTCATCATTTTTCTTAGATGATAGAACTTCTAATTTATTTCTTATTCAAGCAAAAACAACCTGCTATAAGTAAGAAAGAGGAAGATACAAGAAAAACACGGCGTAAAAACCGATTCAGTTCATTGTCCTCAATCCTTGTCTGCTTCATTTTCTTTTACGAGATCGTTTTGTGAATCTTTTTCAGAGAGTTTTTGATCAATATACTTGTCAATGTTTTCATAAAATTCCTTGGTCGCTTCACTATCTAATGTTGGCGAGTTCTGAACTTGATTCACTTTCAATTGAACAGATTGAATACCGTAAGAGGCTTGTTTTTGGTGGAGCGTTTCTAATTCTTCTTCTGAAATCGGATCTCCAACAACTGTCAAGACCAATTCATTGCTACTTGACTTGTAGACTTGATTAATGACCGTATGATTGGCGAACTCTTTTCCTACAAACTGTTTGATTCCTTCTTTTCGCGCTTGATCCATCGTCAGAGTGACTGCTGAATAGCTGGCTGGAAGGACCAATAATACAATCAAGGATATCAACCCAATTTTCATTTTAATGTTTAGCTCTTTAAATGAACTTAAGGGAGATTTTCTCATAAAAATTCTTGTTCCAACAATGTTGATTAGCATGATAAAGACACAGTTGATCAAGAAAAGATAAAGAGCCCCAAATAAAAATCGTACATTTCCATTAGCTAAACCATATCCTGCAGTGCAGATAGGTGGCATCAGAGCTGTTGCAATGGCTACTCCTGGCACGATATTGTTTGCTTCTTTTTTCCTTGAACCAATGAAACCTGCTATCCCACCAGCAATAGCAATGAGAACATCCCAAATGGTTGGAGAGGTTCGTGCAATCAATTCGCTACTTTCATAAGATAAAGGAGAAATCCAGAAATACAGAGCTGAGACAAGCAAGCTGACCAATACTTGAGTAAATAAAACCTCTAGAGATTGCTTGATTAAACGCGTATCAAAAATAGCTAAACCAAACCCCAGTCCAACAATCGGTGTCATAAGAGGGGAAATCAGCATGGCTCCAATAATGACAGCCGTTGAATTCATATTTAGGCCGATAGAGGCAATAAAAATCGCACACATCAAAATCACTGTATCTCTTAATCGAACATGAAGATCATCATATAATTTCTCACGATATTCACGTGTTGAATAATTTCCAGTCATTGGTTACTCCTTTTATTTCATATACTCTTGTTTCTGCTTAGATGGTGGCAGAGAGACTTCTTTTCAATTTTACATATTTTAATTCTCACCTGTCATTCTTTTGAAAATAATCCTTTAAATATCCATCAGTCCATCCTTGATATTATATCAAAAATTTTACAACCTTTCTCTGAAGAAATCTATCAATTGAACAGATAGAGGAAGCAAGAAATTTTTGTTTCCTTATCCAAAGAACAAAAGACTGCATCTCTTATAAAAGAAGATGCAGTTTAATAAATAAGCGTGATGAGTTTGTTTGACAACCCATTGCTCCATTTTGATTTTTTCAACCGAAAACGCCCAAGCAAATAATTTACTAGGATACACAGTTAAAGATAAAAAAGCCCAGTTGTCTTATCCTGGGCTCTTATCTATCATGCTCACTCAATTATCAGATTTATATCGGAAAACTTAATTCTTACTGTCGTTCCTTTTCCAACCTCAGACTCGATACGAATCTGGTGCCCCAGTTCTTCAGAAATTTTCTTAGATAGATAGAGGCCAAGTCCAGATGACTGCTGAGTTAGGCGTCCATTATATCCTGAGAAGCCACGTTCAAAGACTCGGAGGACATCACTGTTTTTTATCCCGATTCCCGTATCCTTGATACAAAGCTCTTGCCCCTCCATATAAATCTCCAGACCACCTTCCTTGGTGTACTTGAGACTGTTTGAGATGATTTGCTCAATAACCACTAGCAGCCACTTTTTATCCGTCACGATTTCTTTATCAAGGTCATGTAGATTGACATTTAGGCCTTTTTGAATAAAGAAAAGAGCATATTTACGAATTATTTCCTTGACCAAATCCTCAATTTGAACCTGCTTTAAGACCAAATCATCATGAAAACTTTCTAAACGCAGGTATTGTAAAACTAGATTGGTATAGGAGTCAATCTTGAAAATTTCCTGTTCTAATTGCTGCTTCAGTTGGCGGTCGGCTACTTCTGCAACTAAGAGTTGACTGGCTGCAATGGGGGTCTTAATCTGATGGACCCACAAGGTATAGTAATCCAGCAAATCCGTCAGTTTTCTTTCTGAATCTGATTTCTGCTGATAGAGTTCCATCTCACGCGCTTCTAATTTTTCTGCTAAAGCTATTTCCAAAGGAGATTTGGCTTCCCTCTCCCCATAGAGAATTTCCTGGCGATAGACCTGCATTTCCACCAATATGTCCCAAGTGAAAAATAAGATGGTTACAAAGCAACACAAGAGGAAAAAGTAGAGAAAGTAAGTTCCTAAACTTGCAAATAAAAACTGAAAAAGTAAAACCAGAAACGTCAAAGAAAGCAGATAGACAAACAGACGACTACGGGAGCGCAGATAGGCTAGAAAAAATTGTTTCCAATCAAGCATGCTTCAGTCCGTACCCTATTCCTTTCTTGGTCTCGATAAATCCTACCAAGCCCTGCTCTTCCAATTTTTTACGCAAACGAGCCACATTAACTGAGAGGGTATTATCATCAATGAAAAAGTCACTATTCCAAAGTTCTCGCATGAGGTCATCACGTGCTACAATATTGCCTGCATGCTCAAATAAAACGCGTAAAATCTGAAACTCATTCTTGGTCAAATTCAAGACTTGCCCTTGATAATGTAAATCCATTGATTTGGTATTGAGGATAACACCAGCGTATTCCAGTAAACTCTCGTCACGCCCAAACTCATAGGAACGGCGCAACAAGCCCTGAACCTTGGCTAAAAGAACCTGCTGGTCAAAAGGCTTGGTCACAAAGTCATCCGCCCCCATATTGATTGCCATGACAATATCCATAGCCTGATCTCTCGAAGACAGAAACATGATAGGCACCTTGGAAATCTTGCGGATTTCCTGACACCAGTGATAGCCATTAAACAAAGGCAGTCCAATATCCATGAGGACCAGATGAGGCTCCGACTGGACAAAAAGACTCAAAACTTCCATAAAGTCTTCTACCAGCACCACTTCAAATCCCCATTCAGAGAGCATTTTCCCGACCTGTTGACGAATAACCTGATCATCTTCTACTAATAAAATCTTGTGCATGCGCTCCTCCTTTTCTATTATTATAACAGATTTTTCAATGCTAGAAGATCTGAAACTGAATTTGAAGCAGCTTGTTTTTAGGCAACAAAATGAGGCAATCCTACTAGCTAATTTAAGGGAAATTTGATAAGATAAATAAAAAGAAAGGAGCTCTTATGGCCAATATTTTTGACTATCTGAAAGATGTCGCACACGATTCCTTTTACGACCTACCTTTGAATGAATTAGATGTTTTAGCCTTAACAGAAACCACCTACCTCTCCTTTGATAATCTGGTCTCCACAGCTCCTCAGCGACTTTTAGACCTGGCACCTCAGGTTCCAAGAGAATCTAACATGTTGACCAGTAAAAATCGCCTCCAGCTATTAGATGAACTAGCTCAACACAAGCGCTTCAAAAATTGCAAACTCTCCCATTTTATCAACGACATCGACCCTGAGCTGCAAAAGCAATTTGCGGCTATGACCTACCACCTCACTCTCGATACCTATCTGATTGTCTTTCGTGGGACAGATGACAGTATCATTGGCTGGAAGGAAGATTTCCACCTGACTTATATGAAGGAAATTCCTGCTCAAAAGCATGCCCTCCGCTATTTAAAGAACTTTTTTGCCCACTATCCTAAGCAAAAGGTCATTCTGGCTGGGCATTCCAAGGGAGGAAATCTAGCTATCTATGCTGCTAGTCAAATTGAGAAAAGCTTGCAAAATCAAATCACAGCAGTTTATACCTTTGATGCGCCTGGTCTCCACAAAGAACTGACACAAACTGAGGGCTATCAAAGGATAATGGATAAAACCAAGGTCTTCATTCCACAAGGTTCCATCATCGGTATGATGTTGGAAATTCCTGCCCACCAAATCATCGTTCATAGCACTGCCTTGGGTGGCATCGCCCAGCACGATACCTTTAGTTGGCAGATTGAGGATAAGCACTTCGTCCAACTGGATAAGACCAATAACGATAGTCAACAAGTAGACACAACCTTCAAAGAATGGGTGGCCACAGTCCCTGACGAAGAACTCCAGCTCTACTTCGACCTCTTCTTTGGCACCATTCTAGATGCTGGGATTAGCTCCATTAATGACCTATCTTCCTTCAAGGCTATTGAACACATTCATCATCTCTTTGTCCAAGCTCAATCCCTCACTCCAGCAGAAAGGGAAACCATGGGACGCCTTACCCAATTATTGATTGATACCCGTTACCAAGCCTGGAAGAATAGATAATACCTTTCAAAAATCAAATATATATAAAACAAAAGACCTAGAATACATACTCTCATGTGCATTCTAAGTCTTTTTAAATAGAATCTGACTACCAAATAATCCCTTTGTAGGCTATCAAAATGAGGGCTAATAGCAGGACATAAAAGGCAAGGAAAAGCCATTTCATTTTGACACAGAGAGCTATGTACTCCCGAATAAAAGCAGATGGTATATAGTAGCCTGCCGTCCTACATCCAAGGCCATCTCCCTTCATTTTTAACTTACGAGCATAGGTACTTGTTCTAAAGACATGATAATCATTTGTTACAAAGAGGAATTGAGGTTTGGCTACCAGCTTCTCACCAAGTTCCTTAGAAAAGAGAAGGTTCTCGTAGGTAGTCCTTGATTGGTCCTCCAGGATAATCCCATCTTGGGGAACATCGGTCTCTTCAAGCAGATAGTTTGTAATAGCCTGCGCTTCAGAAATCTTCTCATCTCCTCCTTGACCACCACTAGCAATGATTTTGAT
Organism: Streptococcus mitis; assembly: GCF_946188375.1. Lineage (GTDB taxonomy): Bacteria > Bacillota > Bacilli > Lactobacillales > Streptococcaceae > Streptococcus > Streptococcus mitis_CX. The sequence goes on along the minus strand of NZ_CAMHUS010000003.1, from coordinate 136,454 downwards.
ATGAGGATTCTTAGAATTGTGGTAAGCTTCTACTGCCTTATCAATTCTCCTCTTTAGCAAAGGTGTTACCTTTTCTCCGTCTAACAAACCTGCACCATGAATGATGATAAAATCATAATGCTTCTTCTTAGGAATAAAGAGATACAAGATAGAGTACAACATAAAACCCACAAAAGCAAAACCAAAAATAAAGTAAGAATAAGCAATAAATGCAAATAAAATGTTTAGAAAGTGATTGGTGTAAAATAATTCATTTCTATCACCCAATCGAAATGACATCAAGGCAAAAAATAACAAAATGACTATTCCAAGGAGCATTGAGAGATAATTAGCCTTTGAACGTCCCTCTCGCTTCAGCAAGATAAGGCCATTATAGATTAAAAAGATGCCACTTAGAAAAAGCAGTATCGGAAGTAAAATAAAGGGAAATATAAAAAAAGCGAAATGAATCTTCTCATACCCATTTTGATAAAAAAGGTAGCCTAGATAAAAATAACTGGAAATGAGGGATAATAAAAATAATACTGGATTCCACAAACTTCTATTATCTATCCAAAATGACAGTATAAAGGCTAATACAATTCCTATAACGAGATACATTTCTTCCTCCTTTAATGACTACATTTTATCATAATTAGCTAAAGAGAAAAAGAGGGCATCTCTCTCTTATTCCTTCATTTGACTCTCTGCATCTGCCACGACTTGCTCTAGACTGGTCTGACCAAGTTCAGCCTCCATAGCCAGCTGAATTCTCTCCAATTTTTGATCCAAAACATCATGAATATGAGCTCCAACTGGGCAATTTGGATTTGGATTGTCATGGAAACTAAAGAGTTGACCAGTCTTACCAAGACACTCAACCGCTTGATAAACATCTAAAAGACTAATGTCTTTGAGATCCTTAACAATCTCTGTTCCCCCTGTTCCGCGCGCTACTGAAATCAGTTCAGCCTTCTTCAACTGGGACAAGGTCTTTCTGATAATGACAGGATTGACCCCGACACTAGCAGCCAGAAAATCACTGGTCACCTTGCTTTCCTTCCCCTTGAGGGCAATGATTATCAGCATATGAGTCGCAATGGTAAATCTACTTGGAATTTGCATACTCTTCTCCTTTTTACGAGGCTAGCCTACCTCTACTCTTCTCTTTCTTTTATTATACCCTTTTTGGTTGTAATGTCAATTATTACCACTTTTCAACCAAGCATCTAATTCCCTATCATAGCCCTCTTTCTGGGCCAATTCTCTCAGAAATTCCTGATGATGAGTATGGTGGATACCATTGACTAGACTTTCATAATAAACCTCAAAATAGGGAAGTTTGAGGTCTTTAGCCAACTGCAATTCAGCTGCCACATCGTAGTCCACCCGTCGGAAGTCCATATCTACCAAGCCCTTGTCATCAAACTCCAAAATCATATACTGGGCCCGCAAGTCCTTCCGCAACTGGGCATCTAGAAAGAAAGGTTGACCAATCGAACCTGGATTGACAATCAATTGCCCACCAGTCCCGTAACGAAGCAACTGCTGGTGAATATGACCATAAACAGCAATATCACAAGGGGGATTGGTCACCAAGCGGTCAAAGTCCTCTTGTGATCCAGTATGAATCAACTCTCGCCCCCAGTTCTTATCAGGAAGATGGTGGCTAATTCCCACCGTCAAATCCCCAAACTGACGATGAAGCTGGAGAGGTTGATTGTGGAGCATTTCGATTTCTTCTAGGGAAATTTCCTCTAAAACATACTGGCACTGTCGCAAGAGATAGCGTTGACTGGGACGAGTACTATCCAATTCCTTGCGGACACCATGCCAAAGACTGTCTTCCCAGTTTCCCAAAACTCTAGCCGTAATCGGTAGTTGAGCCAACAAATCCAAAATCCTTCTACGCCCTGTCCCTGGCATGAGAATGTCTCCCAAAAGCCAGTATTCATCCACTCCTAGCTGCCGCGCATCTGCTAAAACTGCCTCTAAAGCAGTGGTATTACCATGAATATCTGAAAGAAGAGCTATTTTCGTCATATCCATCTCCTCGTTTTTTCTCTTGCAATAAGTATAACATAAAAAGTCACAGCTAGAGAAATCTAGCTTTTTTTGATATACTAGATATAGATATTAGACAAGAGGAAGCGAATGACCCCGAATAAAGAAGACTATCTAAAATGTATTTATGAAATTGGCATAGATTTGCATAAAATCACCAACAAGGAAATTGCGGCTCGCATGCAAGTCTCTCCCCCTGCCGTAACTGAAATGATTAAACGGATGAAGAGCGAAAACCTCATCCTTAAGGACAAGGAATGTGGCTATCTACTGACTGACCTCGGCCTCAAATTGGTCTCTGAGCTCTATCGTAAGCATCGCTTGATTGAAGTTTTTCTAGTCCATCATTTAGACTATACAAGTGACCAGATTCACGAGGAAGCTGAGGTCTTGGAACATACTGTCTCTGACCTGTTCGTGGAAAGACTGGATAAATTGCTAGGATTTCCCAAGACCTGTCCTCATGGAGGAACTATTCCTGTCAAGGGAGAACTCTTAGTTGAAATCAATAACCTGCCACTAGCTGATATCAAGGAAGCTGGCGCCTACCGCCTGACTCGGGTGCACGATAGTTTTGACATTCTCCATTATCTGGATAAGCACTCACTTCGCATCGGTGATCCTCTCCAAGTCAAGCAGTTTGATGGCTTCAGCAATACCTTCACTATCCTCACTAAAAATGAAGATTTACAAGTGAATATGGACATTGCCAAACAACTCTATGTCGAGAAAATCAACTAATTTCTCAAGTCCCCCACTAACCCTGAAAGTTTAATTTTCAGGGTTTTATTTCTATCATTTGATTTTGCTTTTATTTAATTGTAGAATATTTGTAAAAAAAAAGAAAGATAGTTTAAACTATGAAAAAATCACTAAAAATTTTTGCTACATCTAAATGGTTTGACCTCTTCGGAGTTGCTTTGGTCGTTGGAATTGCGATCGCATCTGGCTATCTTAACTCCCGTCTCGATAAATTCGTAGACTGGGGACCATGGACAGCTCTTGTTCCCTTTGGATTCATTTCCGTAACCAATGTTGGAATTTCCATGTTGTCCACTCGTTTCACGGGAAAATTAAGCAAATGGGGAAATTACTTTGGTATTGTTAATACCATTTTGTCCGGCACCATTGATTATATCCTGGGAAATAAGGCGGCCATCATTACCTATCCTGTCACCTTCCTCATTTATACCTTTGCTATTAAGAAATGGGAAGCTTCGCAAGAAGGTAGACCCAACCAAATGAGCCAAAAACAGTTAAAATTGGCGGCCATCATCATTTCCATCATCGCCTTCCTCTTTGCCTTTGTGACAAACTATATCGGCTATGGAGGAAAGATGAATCTCCTTGCCTACGTAACAACTATTGCCTTTGCACTGTCCCTCATTGCAAATGCTTTTAACGCATTGAAACTAACAACTCAGTGGGGCTTTTGGTTGATTTACAATTTCGTTCAGCTGACAAAAGCTGGTATTCAAGGAAACTTCGCCAATATCGGAAAATACATCTTTTATATCCTCAATGCAATCGGAGCTTTATTTGTATGGAATGATGAAGAAGTAAGATAATAGAAGAAAACTTAAATAAAAAAACAAGTCGACTTAAGAGAATCTCCCTTCTGCTATTTTTATCATTTTACTTGTAACTCCCATTCTTTTGGAGTAGAATGAAGTTAGATAAAAGAGGGAGGTCATCTTATGAAAAAACTCTTTAGAATCCATTTTACAGCAATTGCAGTCATCGATTTGCTACTTTTCGCATTTTTTAACAAAAGACCCGAGACATCTTTGGAGTGGCTCTTGCTCTCTGGTTTTATTTTCCTCCTTACTCAAGGACTCCTGTTATTTCGCTTGGTTGTCCGACTCAAACATCAATTCGCTGAGATTTATCCTCAAATCAATAAAAAGATTCGCTTCTACTATTTAGGGGTTCTCTCCATTGATTTTCTATTTTTTGTCCTCTTAGCCTTCATTAGTTCTCAGCGTTTTTACTCTCTTATGCCAATCATCACTGCTTGTCATTCTACTTTTTATTATATGACGGCTGACTACCTAAGAGAACACTATCCAGATTTTTACGATAAACACATCTCTTTATGGGAGTGTCTCTAAGGAAAAGGAGGTTTTAGCATGAAAAAAATCATCTACATCAAAACCATTGAGCTCCTTGTCATTGATGGAATCATGCTGGCATTCTTGACATTTAAAGAGGGACTTACTTGGGATTGGATTTTGATTTATAGCGGTTGGCTCATTTTCTTTCATCCTGTGCTATTGACCTATCTTTCAAACCAACTTTGTGACCACTTTGGTCAACTCTATTCCCAGATTAGACCAAGATTCTGGCGCTTTGCCTTACAAATCCTCCTATGGGATATCCTGATGATTCTCTCCTTGCTGTTTTTAAGGGGTATCCCACTTTTCCTCCAGGGAACTCTCCTCATCCTAGGACATTTCATCCCTTCCTATCGCATCTGCCAAAGCCTGAAACAAGATTTCCCCAAGGCCTATCAGGAACAGATTGCATTTTGGAGTATTTTGTGATAGATAAGAAAGACCAAGCCGACTAGGCTTGGTCTTTCTTATCTATTTTTAGTATCTAGGATAATGGTGACTGGTCCGTCATTGATCAGCTCAACCTGCATATCCGCTCCAAAAATGCCTGTCTGAACGGGAACTTCTTGCGCTAATTTTTGATTGAAAGCATCATAGAAATCTGATGCCATATCAGGCTTGGCTGCGCCTGTGAAGGCTGGACGATTGCCTTTCTTGGTATCCGCAAAGAGGGTAAACTGAGAAATAGAGAGGATTTCTCCTTCAATATCTTTGACAGACAGGTTCATCTTGCCTTCTGCGTCTGAAAAAATCCGCATGTTGACAAGCTTTCTCACAGCATAGTCCAAATCTTCCTCTTGGTCCTCTGGTCCAACACCAACCAGCAATAAGAGTCCCTGATTGATTTTTCCCTGAACCTGACCTTCGATACTCACTTGGGCTTTTGTAACCCTTTGGATAATGATTTTCATAATAGCCTTTCTAGTAAGAGCTAGGGCAATTAACCGTTAGTCCGTTTGACAGAGTAAACTTCTGGCACACTCTTAATCTTATCCACGACCGAAGTCAGCGTCGAGAGGTTGGCAATGCCGAAGGATACATGGATATTAGCAAACTTCATATCCTTGGTTGGTTGAGCGTTGACCGTTGAAATATTCTTGGTTGTGTTTGAAAGAACTTGCAGTACATCGTTCAACAGTCCTGTACGGTTGAGGCCGTAGATATCGATATGAGCCATATACTCCTTATTTGAGCTAGAGTACTGGTCTTCCCATTCCACATCAAGGAGACGTTGCTCGTAGTTTTCTTGGGCACGCAGGTTCATACAGTCCACACGGTGAATAGCCACACCACGCCCCTTGGTGATATAGCCAACAATATCGTCACCAGGAACAGGATTACAACACTTGGCAATCCGCACTAGGAGACCTGAGGCACCTTCAATGACCACTCCACCCTCATGCTTAACCTTGAGGGTTTCTTTGTTCTCAACCTTAACCTCGCCACCCTTGACAAGTTCTTCTGCCTCAGCCTTGGCCTTGGCACGTTCTTCTTCACGACGTTCCTTTTCAGTCAGACGGTTAAAGACAGTAATCGCACCGATTTCTCCAAAACCAATAGCCGCAAAGAGGGATTCTTCTGTCTTGTAGCTAGTCTTTTGCAGAACTTGATCCATGTGACGCTTGTCCATGAATTTATTGGCCACATAGCCATTTTCTTGGAACTGAGCCATCAACATTTCACGACCCTTGTTGACAGACAATTCCTTATCTTGGTTTTTAAAGAACTGGCGAATCTTGTTACGGGCCTTGCTGGTCTTAACCATATTGAGCCAGTCTCGGCTCGGCCCAAATGAGTTCGGATTGGTGACAATTTCGACCTGATCCCCTGTCTTGAGCTTGGTTGTCAGTGGAACCATACGGCCATTGACCTTGGCACCAGTTGCTTTTTCCCCGACTTTTGTATGGATTTCGTAGGCAAAGTCAATCGGTCCTGAATCTTTGGGAAGAGAACGGACAGCACCATCTGGAGTAAAGACGTAAATCTCCTCAGCCAGATAGTTTTCCTTAACTGAATCGACAAATTCCTTGGCATCATCAGCCTGGTCTTGGAGTTCCATCATCTCCTTGATCCAGTTCATCCCAATAGCTGATTCCTTGCTGTTAACCTGCCCCTTGATGCCCTTCTTATAAGCCCAGTGAGCTGCAACCCCGTACTCAGCCACCTCGTGCATTTCCTTGGTCCGAATCTGGAATTCAATCGGCCCTTTTGGCCCATAGACAGTCGTATGGATAGACTGATAACCATTAGCCTTGCGGTTAGCGATATAGTCTTTGAAACGACCTGGCATTGGTTTCCAAAGTTCATGCACATAACCAAGCATGGCATAAACATCACTTTGGGTATCTAAAATACAGCGAATAGCAATCAGGTCATAGATTTCCTCAAAACGCTTTCTCTTATCCTGCATTTTGCGAAAAATCGAGTAAATATGCTTGGGACGACCGTAAATCTTCCCATTTAGATGACGATCTGTCGTATATTCCTCTAATTTTGTGACCACCTCATCCACCAAGGCTTCACGCTCTCTGCGTTTTTCCTTCATCATATGGGTAATCTTGTAAAACTCCGTTGGGTTGAGATAACGGAAAGATAGGTCTTCCAGTTCCCATTTGACGCTAGAAATCCCCAGACGGTGAGCAAGAGGTGCATAGATTTCCATAGTTTCTTTGGAAATGCGCTCCTGCTTGTCTTTTCGAAGGTGTTTAAGCGTCCGCATATTGTGCAAGCGGTCAGACAGTTTGACCAAGATAACACGGATGTCCTCAGACATGGCCATGAGCATCTTGCGATGATTTTCTGCCAACTGCTCTTCGTGAGACTTGTATTTAACTTTACCAAGCTTGGTAACCCCATCTACGATTACCCGCACATCAGGACCAAACTCCCTTTCCAAATCGTCCAAGGTCGCTTCTGTATCTTCTACCACATCATGCAAGAAACCACAAGCTACTGTTACAGCATCCAACTTGAGCTTAGCTAAAATACCTGCCACTTGGATGGGGTGAATGATATAAGGCTCACCTGATTTGCGATATTGACCACTATGGCATTCAACGGCGTAAACCAAGGCCTTATGGACAAAAGCCACATCTTCTTCCGATAAATATTTCTGTGTTAAAGCGACAACTTCTTCGCCTGTTAAATTCACTTCTTTTGGCATCTCTACTCTCCAATTCTTCCTACCATTTTATCACTTTTTTAAGAATATGAAAACTAGAAAAAGAGGATTCTAAAGCTTATTCAAGTTGTTGGGAAGGAGGATAAAAAAAGATTTACACTAAAACAATAAAATTATCTGATTTTCATCTATCTTTTTGGATATAGGCCACACTAAAAGTCAGTGAAATGAAAATACATTCTTCTTTTTTCAATAAATAAGGTTTGATATTTTGGTAATTTTTTAACCTTTTTAGTGTATAATGGTAATATAAACAGTTTTTTTACGATAATTACTGAATTTTCATTTTTCTAGAAAGGCAAACAACATGAAATCACACAAAAGACTGACACTTTTAGCTTTGGCTATTCTTGGCTTATCAAGCCAAGTCGTTTTAGCTGACTATACGAGTCATTCCACTACTGCCCCTATGGCTAGTTCAACTAGTAGCTCAATAAATACTTCCACTAGCAGTTCTACAAATACTTCTACTAGCAGTTCTCAAACTAGTACTGAAACTTCGTCAAGTACAGCTAGTTCAAGTGAGCAAGAAAGCAAACCTTCTCTTTCCACAGAAACCAAACCCAATCAACCTATACAAACTGGCTGGGTAAAAGAGGGGAACAAGTGGACTTTTTATAGTCAAACTGGGGTCAAATTTGCAGATACCCTCTATGATGGTTATTTCTTTGATAGTCATGGCTACTTGCTTGAAAACAGCTGGTACCAAATGGGAAATAATTGGTACTATATCAATGGTTCAGGTAAATATTTATCCAACCAATGGAGCCAAATCAATGGCAAGTGGTATGCTTTTGATGGCTACGGTAGAATGTTGGCCAATGTCTGGAAAGGCGATTACTACCTCAAATCCAGCGGTGCTATGGCAGATAAGGAATGGGTCTACGACCAAAGCTACTCTAGTTGGTTTTACCTCAAATCTGGCGGACGTTATGCCCAAAAACAATGGATTGGTTCCTACTACCTCAAATCTGGTGGCTACATGGCCCACAAGGAATGGATTTATGACCCAGACTATCAAGCTTGGTACTATCTTAAGGACGATGGTGTGTATGTTACAGGAACCTATGCTGTGGATGGTAAAAATCAGCTCTTCCAAGGGAATGGAAAATGGGTTCGTGAATTAGCACAAGGTTTTCAAAAAGGACATTACTCTAAAACTATCTTTCTCGATCCAGGACACGGTGGTAAGGATCGCGGGGCTTATTACTATGGCATAGCTGAAAAAGAATTGAACCTACAAGTTTATCGTAAGCTACGTAAACGACTAGAAGGACTCGGCTATACCGTTCTCACCTCTCGAGATAGTGATATAGACGTTGATTTTATTACCGAGCGTTCTCGTATGGTCAACAAGACCAATGCTGACTTTTTCATCAGCCTTCATTTCAATGCAAAAGGGAATGATACAACCGTTAATCTGGGTATCCAGACCTATTCTTACAAGGATGAACCTGGTTTCCCCAGCAAGATTAACAAGGATTGGCACAACAATCCTGAACGGATGAGTGAAAGTAATCGTCTCGCAGCCGATATCCATTCTTCACTGCTAGCTGAAACTGGAGCTAGGGATGCTGGGCTCTTGCAAGCAACCTTTGCTGTTCTCCGTGAAACAGCTAAACCAGCTGTTTTGTTGGAGATGGGATATATGGATAATCCGGAAGAAAACCAAAAAATCCGCAGCAGTGACTACCAAGATAAACTAGTTGAAGGGATTGTCAAGGGAATCCAAAAATATTATGCTGGTAATTAAAACAGTTTAAGCCTCGAACTAACTCGAGGCTTATTTTTTATCCAAACCATCTTCTTCTTTCTAGACCTATTTCCTTTCCCAGCTTATTCTCCCCAACTGTGCTATACTTAATTTATACTCAATGAAAATCAAAGAGCAAACTAGCCGCAGGTTGCTCAAAGCACCGCTTTGAGGTTGTAGATAAAGTTGACGCGGTTTGAAGAGATTTTCGAAGAGTATTAGTACATTCTTTGAGATTGGAGCTAGTATGAAAATCCATAAAACTGTGAATCCTGTTGCCTATGAAAACACCTATTACCTGGAGGGTGACAAACACCTCATCGTCGTTGATCCTGGTAGCCATTGGGAAGCCATTCGTCAGACCATCGAGAAGATCAACAAACCAATCTGCGCCATTCTATTGACCCACGCCCATTATGACCATATCATGAGTCTGGACTTGGTTCGTGAGACTTTTAGCAACCCTCCTGTCTATATCGCAGAGAGCGAAGCCAGCTGGCTCTACACTCCTGTCGATAATCTCTCTGGCCTCCCTCGTCATGATGATATGGCAGATGTGGTCGCAAAACCTGCAGAACACACCTTTGCCTTTCATGAAGAATATCAATTAGAGGAATTTCGTTTTACAGTCCTACCAACTCCTGGTCACTCTATCGGTGGTGTTTCTATCGTCTTTCCTGATGCTCACCTAGTTTTGACAGGAGATGCCCTGTTCCGTGAAACAATCGGACGAACGGACCTTCCGACTGGTAGCATGGAGCAACTCCTCCATAGTATCCAGACCCAACTCTTCACCCTACCAAACTACGATGTCTATCCAGGACATGGTCCAGCTACTACTATCGCTCACGAAAAAACTTTCAATCCATTTTTCTAGTAAAATGATGACAATGTCTATCGCATTTTAAGTACACTATCCAGCAAGTCTTTCCACTATAAAAGGCATCCTATCAAGGTTCTCACACCTGATTGGATGCCTTTTTTCTGATGACTAGATTTTTTGCATTACCAAATAATCACGCGCTCTTCTGGTGAACGCCACATACCGTCTCCTTCTTTGACATCATAGGTTGTAAAGAAATCATCGAAGTTTGGCACTTGCACATTGACACGGAGTTTGGCTGGTGCGTGCACATCGACACTAGCCAAGAGTTTCATAAATTCTGGACGACCTTTCATGCGCCAGATACGACCAAAGTTGTAGAAGAATTCTTCTGCTGAGAAGTCTGGTTCTCTCTTAGCTGCTTCAAGAGCTGCAGCGATTCCTCCCAAGTCCGCCACGTTTTCTGACACAGTCAATTTACCGTTGATGGTTGCACCATAAGAATCCTGTCCATCAAACTGTTCAATAACTTTTTGTGTTTTCTCCTTGAAGGCAGTATAATCACTCTCTGTCCACCAATCCTTGAGGCTACCATTTTCATCAAAAGAAGCTCCGTTGGTATCAAAGGCGTGGGAAATTTCATGGGCAATAACCGCCCCAATCCCACCGTAGTTAGCGGAAGATGACTGATGTAAGTCATAGAAAGGCGCCTGTAAAATAGCTGCCGGGAAAACAATCAGATTCTTCTGTGGATTGTAGTAAGCGTTGACCATATGAGCAGGCATGCCCCACTCCTTGTAGTCTACAGGCTGGTTCCACTTGCTCCAACTGTGCTTGATTTCCACACGCGCAAAAGCTAGAGCATTGTCAAAAAGACTAGCATTTTCATCCACTACTTTGTCCTTGTAGCGTTCTGGCAATTCTTCTGGGTAACCAATATAAGGCTTGATGACATTGAGTTTTACGATAGCCTTGTCACGAGTTTCAGGAGTCAGCCAGTCATTTTTAGCCAAGCGTTCCTTATAGACGTCAATCATGGTTGCTACTTTTTTCTCCACGTCCGCCTTGGCTTCTGGGGAGAATTTTTCATGGGCATACCAGAGCCCCAAGGCTTGTTTGAATGGACCTTGTGCTAGCTGGTAGGCTGCCTTGACCTTGTCTTTGGCTTCTGGAACTCCAGAAAGCGCACGGCTATAGGCACCAGACAAGACACGGATTTCTTCTGTTAAATAGCTGGTTGACAGATTGACAACACTCAAAATCAAGGTTGCCTTAAGGAGAGGCCAAGCTTCCTCACTATAGAATTGGTCTGCTGCTTGCCAGAAACGTTCCTCGTCTACGATAACCTTGTCTGGCACTTGTCCAAGAACTGCTTGGAAAAAGTCATCCAAAGGTAGGGCAGGCGCAAATTTCTTGAAGTCTTCGTAAGCATATGGATGGTAGAGTTTAGCATATTCTGAACTTTCTTCATTAGAAAGCACCACTGCCGCAATGCGACGGTCCAATTCAAGTCTTTTCTCTAGCAAGTCTTCAATTTCTTCATCAGAGAAATCATAAGCCTTGAGGAGATTTGCGCTAGTTTCTTTCCAAAGAGTCAAGAGTTCCTCACGTTGAGGATGGTCTTCAGCATAGTAAGTCGTATCTGGCAAGATTGTGCTTGGAGCACTGGCCCATAGAACATTGATTCTGGCATCCATAAAGTCTGGCGATACACCAAAAGGAAGGAAATTAGGTTTTCCAGCAAGCTCAAACTCTGCTAGTTTGGCAGTGAAATCTGCAAAAGTCTCCAATTCTTGGAATTCTTTAAGGAGAGGCAAAACAGGTGTGATACCGTCAGCTTCTCTCTTGTCAAAATCACGAACTAGGCGGTGGTATTTGACAAAGTTTGCCAAAATAGCATCCTCAGGCACCTCTTCTCCTGCCAACCACTTGTCTGTTGTAGCCAGCATTAAGTCTTCAATTTCCTGATCTAAATCCACAAAACCTCCAGTTTGAGACTTATCTGCTGGGATTTCAGCTGTCTTCTGCCATTCCCCATTGATTGCATCATAAAAATCATCTTGATAACGTGTCATCTTGTTCTCGCTTTCATTTATACTTGCTTTTAGCTTAACAAAAATTACCTGGGAATGCAATTAAAAATGAACTGATACTTTCTATTGTTTTTCAGTTATTATTTTAATTTTTTCAAAAATTAACTTGACTTAATTTTTTTTTTAATGTATATTAAGAGACAGGAGGAATACAACTGTATGATACGTATCGAAAACCTCAGTGTCTCCTACAAAGAAACGTTGGCACTTAAGGATATTTCTCTAGTGCTCCATGGACCAACAATTACCGGTATCATTGGTCCAAACGGTGCTGGGAAATCAACATTATTAAAAGGGATGCTGGGAATTATCCCACATCAAGGTCAGGCATTTCTCGATGACAAGGAAGTGAAAAAATCCTTACATCGAATCGCCTATGTCGAACAAAAAATCAATATCGACTACAACTTTCCCATCAAGGTCAAGGAATGTGTCTCACTAGGACTCTTTCCCTCTATCCCTCTCTTTCGCAGTTTAAAGGCTAAACATTGGAAGAAAGTGCAAGAGGCCCTTGAAATCGTCGGCCTAGCTGACTACGCTGAACGTCAAATCAGTCAATTGTCTGGAGGTCAGTTCCAGCGGGTCTTGATTGCCAGATGCTTGGTGCAAGAAGCCGACTATATCCTCTTAGATGAACCCTTTGTTGGGATTGACTCAGTCAGTGAGGAAATCATCATGAATACGCTGAGAGCTTTGAAAAAAGCTGGGAAGACGGTTCTCATCGTCCACCACGACCTCAGCAAGGTTCCCCACTACTTCGATCAAGTCTTGCTTGTCAATCGAGAAGTGATTGCCTTTGGTCCAACCAAAGAAACCTTTACCGAAGCCAATCTCAAAGAAGCTTACGGTAATCGACTCTTTTTCAATGGAGGTGACCTATGATTGCAGAATTTATCGATGGATTACAAAAATTCCATTTCTTACAAAATGCCTTGATAACAGCCATTGTCATCGGGGTCGTAGCTGGAGCTGTGGGATGTTTCATCATCCTACGCGGGATGTCACTCATGGGAGATGCCATTTCACATGCTGTCTTGCCAGGTGTAGCCCTCTCCTTTATCTTGGGCCTTGACTTCTTTATCGGAGCCATTGTCTTTGGACTACTAGCTGCCATCATCATTACCTACATCAAGGGAAACTCGATTATCAAAAGCGATACCGCCATCGGCATTACCTTTTCTTCTTTCTTAGCCCTCGGTATCATCTTGATTAGTGTCGCTAAAAGTTCAACTGACCTTTTCCATATCCTTTTTGGTAATATCCTGGCCGTCCAAGATACGGATATGTTTATTACTATGGGTGTGGGGGCAGCCATTCTCTTGTTAATCTGGATTTTCTTCAAGCAACTCTTGATTACATCCTTTGATGAACTCTTGGCTAAAGCCATGGGAATGCCTGTCAATTTCTATCACTACCTTCTCATGGTACTCCTGACTCTCGTGTCTGTGACAGCCATGCAAAGTGTCGGAACTATCCTGATTGTAGCCATGCTGATTACCCCAGCTGCAACTGCTTATCTGTATGCTAATAGCCTGAAAAGTATGATTTTCCTTTCCTCAACCTTTGGAGCGACAGCTTCAGTTTTGGGGCTCTTTATCGGCTATAGCTTTAACGTTGCGGCAGGTTCTAGTATCGTGCTTACAGCCGCTAGTTTCTTTCTCATTAGCTTCTTTATCGCTCCAAAACAACGATATTTGAAACTGAAAAATAAACATTTGTTAAAATAAGGGGCAAAACCCCAATAAATTGGAGGATCTAATGAAAAAATTAGGTACATTACTCGTTCTCTTTCTTTCCGTCATTGCTCTTGTAGCATGTGCTAGCGGAAAAAAAGATGCAGCTTCTGGTCAAAAACTAAAAGTTGTTGCTACAAACTCAATCATCGCTGATATTACTAAAAATATTGCTGGTGACAAGATTGATCTTCACAGTATCGTTCCTGTTGGTCAAGACCCACACGAATACGAACCACTTCCTGAAGACGTTAAGAAAACTTCTCAAGCTGATTTGATTTTCTATAACGGGATCAACCTTGAAACAGGTGGCAATGCTTGGTTTACAAAATTGGTAGAAAATGCCAAGAAAACTGAAAACAAAGACTACTTTGCAGTCAGCGAAGGTGTTGATGTTATCTACCTTGAAGGTCAAAACGAAAAAGGCAAAGAAGACCCACACGCTTGGCTTAACCTTGAAAACGGTATGATTTTTGCTAAAAATATCGCAAAACAATTGAGCGCTAAAGACCCTAGCAACAAGGAATTCTACGAAAAAAATCTCAAAGAATATACTGAAAAACTAGACAAGCTTGATAAGGAAGCTAAAGAGAAATTTAACAACATCCCTGCTGAGAAAAAACTCATCGTAACCAGCGAAGGATGCTTCAAATACTTCTCTAAAGCTTACGGTGTCCCAAGTGCCTACATCTGGGAAATCAACACTGAAGAAGAAGGAACACCTGATCAAATCAAGACCTTGGTTGAAAAACTTCGCCAAACAAAAACTCCTTCACTCTTTGTAGAATCAAGCGTGGATGACCGTCCAATGAAAACTGTATCTCAAGACACAAACATCCCAATCTATGCACAAATCTTTACTGACTCTATCGCAGAACAAGGTAAAGAAGGTGACAGCTACTACAACATGATGAAATACAACCTTGATAAGATTGCTGAAGGATTGGCAAAATAATACTCTTCGAAAATCTCTTCAAACCACGTCAGCTTTATCTGCAACCTCAAAGCGGTGCTTTGAGCAACCTGCGGCTAGCTTCCTAGTTTGCTCTTTGATTTTCATTGAGTATAAGCCTCTGAAAAACGTCATTCTCACATGAGCTGGCGTTTTTTCTATGCCCATATTTCCGGTCAAATCATTGGAAAATTTCGACTGTTTCAGCTAAAATGGAAGAAAAAAGATTGGAGTATCTTATGGTAACTTTCCTCGGAAATCCTGTGAGCTTTACAGGTAAACAACTACAAGTCGGCGACAAGGCACTTGATTTTTCTCTCACTACAACAGACCTTTCTAAAAAATCTCTGGCTGATTTTGATGGTAAGAAAAAAGTCTTGAGTGTCGTGCCTTCTATCGATACAGGCATCTGCTCAACTCAAACGCGTCGTTTTAACCAAGAACTGGCTGGACTGGACAACACGGTCGTCTTGACTGTTTCCATGGACCTACCCTTTGCCCAAAAACGTTGGTGTGGTGCTGAAGGTATTGAAAACGCCATCATGCTCTCAGACTATTTCGACCATTCCTTTGGACGTGATTATGCCCTCTTAATCAATGAATGGCACCTATTGGCACGCGCAGTCTTTGTCCTTGATACCGACAATACTATTCGCTACGTTGAATACGTGGACAATATCAACTCTGAACCAAACTTCGAAGCCGCAATTGCAGCTGCTAAAGAACTATAGAAAAAAATCCTCTGTCACAAAGAGTTCCCTGCTCTTTGAAACGGAGGATTTTTGTTATTCTTTAATTATTGTTTATTTTGAAATGAATCCTTCAAAATCTTTTAGTTGAAAATTATATTTTTCAGTGAGTAACACATTATCCACTGCAACATCTTCTCCCAATGGGTAAATATTTCTTTTGAAACGGTTGTAGGAGGAAAATCTCTCCTACACTATTATTGATTCTGAGAGAAAATTGCAAAATATCATCTACCAAACTTTCAATTATTAAGATTTTTTGCAGTTTATCTGAATTAGAATCGCAAGGCTTCTCAATAATATAATTGTCGAATTTTTTCATTCTAACTTCCTCTCCACTATTTCTTCCTTTATCAAGAAAAAGTTACCTCAATATTAATAAAGTACAATTCTAAATTAACTCCAATTATTGATTCATGATAATATTTCAGTAACTCATCGTGCAATTAAAAACAAGGATTTTTATTTCAGACGATCCATCGTGAACACTTCATCAGCCATCTCCCAAATTGTCGGATTATGTGTTGCGATAATGATTAGCCTATTATCATCTCGAAGAGATAGCAAAATCTCCATAATCAACTGAGAGGTTGCTGGGTCTATTGAAGCTGTTGGCTCATCTGCCAGAATAAGGGGTGGATTCTTTAAGATAACTTTTGCCAAGGCAACCCGTTGCGATTCTCCGCCCGATAACTCAAAGATGCGCTTATCTAGGTCAAGATAAGCCAGACCGACCTGTTCTAAAGCCTGCTTCTGTCTCAACCGCTGTTCCGACCGACTCAACTTTTGACCAATGAGACCTAGCTTAAGGTTTTCTTCAATACTTTGGTTTTCAATTAAGCCAAAGTTCTGGAAGAGGTAGCCCAATTCGTGACGGAAAAAATCACTCGATTTATAATTGGCCAAGTCTTTACCTCGGTAAAAAATCGTGCCATCATAAGATTCTAATTTCCCAATCATGTTCATCAAGGTTGTTTTTCCGCTACCACTTGAACCAATTAAGGCATAGACTTTTCCAGCCTCAAATGTTATTGAAAGATTCGAAAATAACTCTCGTTCTCCAAAAGATTTACTCACCTGTTTAAGTTCAATCATATTAACCTCCCTTCAAAACAAGCATGGACATCTTGTTTTCTTTCTGCATTTGGACATGTAACTGTAAAAGAGATAGACCAGTAAAGAGTAACAAGACTAAGAAAGCAACTACTATCTCTACCATAAGAAATACACTCGCAACAAATCCCAGTAAAAACACACCCAGTTGAGCAAAGAGATAAGTGCGATGGATTTCTAAGAACCTGAGACCTGCAATGCGTTTGATAAAAATGGCACGTCTAAATTCTTCAAAGTAGAGCCTATTCATAGTGTTAAACAACAAGATTGAAGTTGCAATCCCAAGCACAGCTCCTGCTAGCATTACCCAACGTTCCCTCTGGATATTATCCAATAATGTGATGTAGTTGTGGTAACCTGTTTGCATTTCTGAGACCCAATTTTCAATGCCTTGTCTCTGGATAAGCTCCTGGGCATCAGACAATTGATTAAAGAGAACGTAGTTCTGTACTGCGTCTACCCAAAACACAATGGACTGTGGACCAGTTGATTGGGGTGTTATAACAATGATGATTGGATCTTTCAAAAACTGCTGGTAAGAAATAGGGGTCGTATTATACACAAAACGATCATGACCTGATTCCAAATAACCTACCGTAGCAGTCATTTGCTGTCGTTCATCTTTACTAGACATGCGACTGGTTAAGTCGTCTTCAAAAACAGATTTATAATGTTCTTCCTCTGAACGGAGGTGTTCAGGCAGCAATAAGACAAACTCCCCTACATCAAGGTGATTCATCTTTTGCTCAATAGTTGTATCTACAGGAATGTTTTGACGCTCCAAGTATTGCGGTGTGACGATAAGGACATTGCCATTCGGGCTGTAATTGTGCCATTCTGTAGAGGTTGTCAAGTTTTTGGAGGAAGCCATGCCATTTTGCAAAGTACGGTCAATTAACTGGTGTCTAGATAAGAAAGCCTTTTGTTCTGAAACAGCCAGATCCATCAATTGATACCAAGTTCTGAGTTTTCTTTGAGCTTGTTCATCAAAACCAGGACTCGTTCCTTCACGGCTGATTGATAGGATAGTCAGTTGCCTTTCCTGACTCCAAACCTCTTGTCCAATCCGATGCTGTTGCCAGGCTTGGGAATACTTTAAGCTACTCCCTATTCCCAGCGTTACAATAATAATCGCTAATAGTTGACCGATTAAAATCAAACTAATGATTCCTCTGACAGGCACTTGCCCTTTTATAATCTGCATCAGGTGTATCTTTTTTATCCCAACTGCGAAGAGTTGAGCGAAAAACAGGGAGATCGACAACAAGATGAGATTATAACAGAGCAAGCCTGCTCCTATGGTCATTAGGGATTGCGTTGGAAGCGACAGAATTTTTTGCATAAGAATGGCGAGCACGCCAGCTAAACTGAAACCAACAGCTATCCCTTTCAAATCCTCACCAACTGGTCTAAGGAAAATGGACCACCGTTTCTCTCCTGAAATGAGGCGAATGCCCGACGAACGTAATTGGCTAATTTGACTAATTAAAGTCAGTGCTCCAAAGGTTAAGATGAAAATCAATAGACTGATTAACTGAAATCCGTTACTAAAGATAGCCATTAACGTAGATAGTTTAGATGGAATTGTCAGGTGCATGTTAGTCAAGCCAAGTTGACTTAGCTCCTCCCTTAGCAAGTGAATATCTAGGTTTCCATTGAATACAAAATAGTTTGTTTCAACACTACTACTTTGAGCATCTTCTAGATTTTTTTCCTGTAGCCCATCAGGCAACTTTCCGTTCCCAAAGGTCGTATAAGAAAACACTGGAGTACCTTCTGAGTTAGGATCCTGGTGTTGAATCGCAATAAAGCTATCCGTTTCTTCTGCTAGTTTTTCCAAGCGTGTAGCAACATGCTGAAAAGTTGTTTCAGGGGAAGAATCACGTACAACAACGTTGGGGTAATAATGGGAAACATATGTATCAGTCCAAATGGTAAATACCCAAACAAAGAACAAACTAGCAAGCAGGTTGGATATGAGTATAAATAATTTTTTCATAGTGCATTCCTTATTCTAAAGCAGAGGGCAGAAATACCCCTGCCCTCTATAAACTAACAAGCTTACTAAACTATTGATAAAAGAATCTTCTTCAATTATTCTTTACCATCCCGCATCAAATGTAATTTGCTCCCCAATTATTTGGATCACGATAGCCTCCATAGGTCCACTCGCCACCACGGTGAGAAGCTACCAAAACAGGAAGAGCCAAACTAAATGCCAAAACGGCAAGGGATGATGCAACTACATATTTTAATTAGAAATCTCAGTCTGAATTATAGTATCCTATTTTTTCCTCCTTTCTAACTGCACGTTCCTTTCTACAGGCAGAGACCTAATTTTATAAACTAATCTTAAATACCTTAGATTTTGTAACTCATAATTTTCAACAGTTGGTTAGCTATGAAAGCATTTTATCAAACATCTCCATTCTTATATCTATCTGGTATTGTTACAAGCTCTCATAAGAATACCTTTCTCTAATAGTTGAATTTTAAAGTAATACGACATCAATCAGCCTTCCCAACATCAAGACCATTGGACTTCTTTTGTGATTGCACTCAAATCTTCAATTGTTTATTCTTCTGAATAAACTGTTGGTAAGGAATTGTATTACTAAACGTAAAAACCCCTAGTAATGCTAATATAGCTAATTTTTGAATTCCACAATTTTTCTTCATTCGTGAAACCCTTTTCTTTTTCGTTATTCTTATTTTAACAGATATATTTTATGTAGCCAAGCATTTTTATGTAATTTTTGACTTTTTTTTATTTATTACCATAAAGAATTATTTGTTTCTTTAACTTACTATTTTGAACTAAAAATTTTATAATGAAATTAAGTAAATAGGAAGGTTTATTATCTTTAATGAATACACTCGCAGAGAAATTCAGATTGAAAAGAAAAGAGTTGAGACTCTCCCAACAAACTCTTGCAGAAGGAATTTGTGAACAAAGTCAGATTAGTAAAATTGAGAGAGGGCATTTCATTCCCTCCGCAGACCTTTTGTTCAAACTCTCACAACGACTCGAAGTGCCATTAGATTATTTTTTCAATGAACAAATTGAAATTAAATCTAACCTCTCTAATTTCAAGCAATTATCTGCTCGTCTATTAGATGATAGAAATTATGACGATTTGGAATATATTTATAGAATAGAGATTGAACGAAGTGCTTTTCTAACACTAGAAGACCGAACTTACCTTGAATGGATTAAAGCTATTATTGACTTCTATCAATATGACAGTAAGTGTGAGGCAATTTCTTCATTGGAAAATATATTATTAAAAGTCTCCTCAAATACTCTGATTTATTTAAAGGCATTGAATACTCTATCAAATTTCTATTCCTTAGTGGGTCGTGAACAAGAATATGAGGCAAACTACTCTCATTTGATGGAGTTATATCAGACAAAAAATTTTGAGCATCAAGAGTTTTTATTTGGCTACATCAGAGTTCGTTACAACTACGCTCACTACCTAGTATCAAAGGAAAAATATAATGAAGCCATCCAAGAAGCTCTTGAGACGATTGAACTCTGTAAACAAAGACAGACAAGCTACCAACTGGCTCCTCTACTTATTCTTGTAGGAAATGCTGGAGCCAAATTTCTAGACAAAGAACAAGTCAAAAATTATTATATAGAAGCAAGAGAGTTATGTAAGATTTATAACAATCCTTTAATGTTGATGAAGATAGAAAATTATTTGAAGGAATTAGATACTGTTTAGTTAATCTTGACATTATAGTTTTTCTGAAACGTTAAATAACCTGTAAGGCTGATAGTGAAATTAATACTATCAGCCTTATAATTATGTGACTATTAGTCCGTCTCGCTCCGCTAGGTGCGAGACAAAAAAACTCCAAACGCAATACAATAAAGGTGTTCAAGCCAATTGTAAAGCGAAAGGAGAAAAATATGGCACAAAAGGCTCATAGTTTATCGCACACAAAGTGGCACTGTTCTATCACATTGTGTTCACCCCTAAGTATAGACGAAAAGTCATCTATAATCAATATCGAAGTAGTTTAGGCGAAATATTTCATCGCTTGTGTAGTTATAAAGGAGTTGAAATTATCGAGGATCACTTAATGCCAGACCATGTACACATGTTAGTAAGTATTCCACCAAGGATAAGTGTTTCGAGTTTCATGGGTTATTTAAAAGGAAAAAGTGCACTCATGATGTTTGACAAACACGCCAATCTCAAGTACAAGTTTGGGAATCGGCATTTCTGGGCGGAAGGTTATTATGTGAGTACGGTTGGACTCAATGAAGCCACAATTAAGAAATATATTCAAGATTAAAGAAATTATCCAGTGGATGATTTCTTCACGAGTATGAAAATTCGAGAACGAGTAAAACATGATATAGCACTAGATAAATTGAGTGTAAAAGAATATGAGGATCCCTTTAGGGATAGTGGTAAGTAATACTAAAGCCTCTTTAAGAGGCAAGTGACGAGTCAAGAGCAATAAGGCTTGAACAACGTGAAAGCCAGCGTCTTGAGGCGCTGGCTGGTAATTTGGGCTTATAGCTCTGGGACAAACCACCCGTTTGACGGATGGTCATGATTTACGAGTAAATATAAGTTCAAGCTACTAAAAACAACTACCTTACTCTACAGATTTCAAGGCTTCAAGCATATCAACCTTTCTCAGATGATGATTGACAAAGAAACCAAGCAGGGTCAAGATGATGCTTACTGCTGCCACTGGGATTACATAAACTTCCCAGCCTACCTGCGGATAAAAGAGAATAGTCGCAGGCGAAATCATTTGAATCAAAAATTGGTGTAAATAGAAACCTGAGAGCAGACCAAGTACGACTCCAACAAGGGACAAGACAATCGTCTCACGGTAAATATAAAAGGTGACTTCATTATTATGAAAACCGAGCACCTTGATAGTAGAGAGTTCACGGATTCTCTCAGCCACGTTGATATTGGTCAGATTGTAAAGGATAACAATGGCTAATAGAACTGATACGATGACCAAGATGGTCATGGTTTGATTGAGTGAGCTAGCGACGGAGTCAAAGAGTCGAATGGCTGAAGCATTTTGGACGACACTGGACACCCCAGCCTGATTCATGAGTAAACCTGCCTGCCTTTCGATACTAGGCGCACTAGAATCCTTTAGCGATACCAGATAAGTGTTGGATGGAGGTAGCTGTCCGTAAAGTTGCTCATAGCTAGCTTGACTCATATAAACAAAGTGACCAACGTAGTTCTCAGCAACAGCAGCAACCTTTAGCTCCTTACCTTCAATTTCTAAAGTCTGTCCAACTTTAACACCTGCCAGCTGGGCGAGTTTAGCTGTGATGACAACACCATCTTTTAAAGTCAGCTCCTGCTGATGATTTTGCAGATGGATAAAGGGAGTCAAATCTTCCTTATCTGTCATCATAAGGGTAATGGTCTGAAGACCAGCCCTGCCTTTGAAATCCTTGTCTAGCGTTTTAGAATAGATTTTCTGGTAGTCTTGGATGTCCTGCCCTTTCAACACTTCTTCCAACTCTGCCTTGTCCTGATTGGTCGCACTAGGATTTTCAGAGACAATCATTTGGTACTGTTGGATTTGTTGAAACTGTCTAGACGGAACTCCTGCTACAGAGGATTGGATTCCCAAGCCTGCAAAGAGCAGAGCGACTGAACCAGCCACACCAAAGATTGTCATCAACATCCGCTGTTTATAACGAAAGATATTGCGGGCTGTTACCTTATGGGTGAAACTGAGACGACGCCAAATAAAACCGATGCGCTCCAGTAAGATTTTAGCTCCTTTGACAGGTGGTTTAGGAAGTAAAAGCTGGGCTGCTTCATCATGAAGTTCCCTCCGAGCCACCAGATAGGCTGGTAACACACTCGCCAACCAACTCAAGCCAAGAGCTAGTAAACTATAGCTCCAATAGAACTGAATCTGGGTTTCTCCCACTACCATGCCTTTTGTAATGACACTTGAAATTACACTGGCTAGCAAATAATGACCAAGTATGCTACCTAGAGCTGTGCCGACAGTCCCAGCCACTAGACCGTAGAGGAGAAATTTAGCGATAATATCCTTACTGCGATAGCCCAAGGCCTTAAAAATCCCTGCATGTGTTCGCTCTTCATCCACAAAACGAGTCATAGTTGTAAAGGTCACCATAGCTGCTACGGCATAAAGCACTACAGGAAAGATATTGCCCACTGCCCGAATACTGGCTGAAGCATTGCTGTACATGAGATAGCCCTGACCACCTGGCATGGTCTGACGATTATAGACTTGATACTTGGGCTCAGCCAAATCATCCAAAACTTGCTGATGTTTGTCTAATTTTTCCTTTTCTTGGGCTAAATTTTGTTCAGCTTGCTTTAGTTTATCTTCTTCCTTGCTCAATTCCTGCTTGGCTTGGGTAAGTTGAGCAATGGCTTGTTCTCTCTGAGCCTGATGCAACAAGGCTAGTTGACTTTCCTGAGCTTGTAAACGAGCTTGAGCAGCTGCTAAACGACGCTTGCCTTCCTGCAAATTAGTCTGAGCCTTGTCAAGGGTCTCTTGACCTTTGTCTAGAGAGTCTTGTCCTTCTTTTTTCAAGAGTTGCAGACGTTCCTTGCCATTATCTAACAAAGCTTGTTCAAGCTCTTCCTGATGTTGCCTGGATTTTTCTTCATAAGCTTCTGAAAAAGCATTTAAGTCTGCTAAATCTTGATATTTCAAACGAGCTATATTGTAGACTTTCTGATCAAACTGACTAGGTAAAATTACCCCATAGGCTGTCAGAGTCCCACTTCCACTTCCTGCGTAACCCATATCTCGCTGGGAAAGGATTTCAGCCGAATCCACAAAACCAGTAATAGTATAAGTATGGTCTTTTAAAGAGGAATGACCACCTTCTTTGTCTTTAAAACTAATCTCCTGTCCCACGCTATATTGACTCTGCAGATGACTGGCCAAAGCGATTTCCTGGTCTGACTGCGGAAGTCGCCCTTCTCTTAACTGAAAGGTTGAAATTCGCTCTGGTTTGGAATACAGCCGAATGGCATCCTGACCATTATCCATTGTCACATCTGTCAAGTAGCCAAACTCAACCTCTGCACCCTGAGTCTGTTCTAGTTCTTCTTGATCTGCTTGATCCAAACCATAGTTAGACATGACTGCCAAATCCAAGGTTTTAGCAGTGGTTAAATAATCATTAGCTGTCGCCTCCATATTGGGACTAGTCACTTTGAGACCGACTAAGGCTAAAGACCCCAACATCATCAAGGTCAAGATGGATAAAAAACGCCCCTTGGAGCCGCTGAAGGACTGAATCAAGTCCTTCCAATAAGTTTTTCGCTTGATCATACTAGTACTCCAAACTGTCAATATCCTGAGGATGCTCATTAATCGTCACACTCTTAACCGTGGCATCACGCATGTGAATCACCCGATCCGCGATAGGAACTAGCGAGCTATTGTGAGTCACGATGATTACCGTCGCTCCCTTTTGTCGAGACATGTCTTGGAGAATCTTCAAAACCTGCTTACCTGTCTGATAATCCAAGGCTCCTGTCGGTTCATCACAAAGAAGAATTTTAGGATTTTTGGCAACTGCGCGTGCAATGGAGACTCGCTGTTGCTCCCCTCCAGAAAGCTGGGCTGGAAAATTATTGAGACGATGAGCCAGACCTACATCTGTCAGAACCTGCTCAGGATCCAAGGCATCCGTCACGATTTCAGAAGCTAGTTCCACATTTTCCTTAGCAGTCAAATTGGAAACTAGATTATAAAACTGAAAAACAAACCCCACATCATTTCTACGGTAATTGGTGCGCTGGTGGGAACTATAGTCTGCAATATTAACACTATCTATCCAGATTTCCCCTTCATCATTGGTATCCATTCCCCCAAGAAGGTTAAGAACTGTTGACTTACCAGCACCTGACGCACCAAGGATAATAACCAATTCTCCCTTTTCAATCTCAAAATTCACATCACGATTGGCCACAATTTCCGTGTCCCCAACTTGATAACGCTTGTAACAGTGTTTCATCTCAATATAAGCCATCAGACCCACCCTCTCTCAAACAAATTACTTCCTATTATCATTATAACGCTTTTTCGAAGAGTTGGATACTAGAATAAAAAGAAAAACCTAGGTATTCCTAGGCTTTCTTTTTACAAATTATTTTCCAAGGTAGTATTCAGAAACTACGTTCAATTTTTCGTCGAATTCGAATACCAATGGTGGGAAGTTAGGGATTTCCACGTCCATGATTTCGTCATCTGACAAACCTTTGATGTGTTTTACAAGGGCACGGATTGAGTTACCGTGAGCTCCTACGAATACGTTTTTGCCATCTTTAAGAGCTGGAGCGATTTTATCTTCCCAGAAAGGAAGGGCACGTTCCAAAGTCACTTTCAAGTTTTCAGCATCTGGGATAACTGAGTCGTCAAGTGAAGCGTAACGACGGTCTGTATGAGCTGAGTGCTCATCATCACGGTCCATGTTTGGAGGCAATACATCGTATGAACGACGCCAGATGTGAACTTGCTCATCACCAAATTGTTCAGCAGCTTCAGCTTTGTTTTTACCAGTCAAACCACCGTAGTGGCGTTCGTTCAAGCGCCATGATTTTTCAACTGGAACCCACAATTGGTCAGAAGCTTCAAGAGCCAAATTAGTTGTTTTGATAGCACGTTTCAATACTGAAGTGTAAGCTTGGTCAAATTCA
This sequence comes from Streptococcus mitis, assembly GCF_946188375.1. Lineage (GTDB taxonomy): Bacteria > Bacillota > Bacilli > Lactobacillales > Streptococcaceae > Streptococcus > Streptococcus mitis_CX. The sequence goes on along the minus strand of NZ_CAMHUS010000003.1, from coordinate 111,204 downwards.
ATACCAGCTTCTTTGATCAATTTACCAGCGTCAATCGCTTGTTGTGTACCTTTTTCAGACAAATCAACATCAGCCCAACCAGTGAAAAGGTTAGCTTTGTTCCATTCAGACTCACCGTGGCGAGCAAAAACCAATTTTACCATTAGATGGATTCTCCTTTAAATTTTCCGAGGTTTCCCCTCGTTTATCTATTCTATTTTACACAATTTTTCACAAAAAAGCTAGTCAAAACCAAAAAGGAAAGGACTGTTTGGCAATCCTTTTCCTTATTTTTATCCTTCAACTTTGAATTTTTTGAGACTTCCTAAAAATAGTGAACCACCGATAATTGCTAGGATTCCTCCTACCCATCCTAATACTGGAATCAAACCTACCGCACCGCCTACAATCAGAAGAACAGAAGGAGCCGAACCAACTCGCTCTTCTCCCTTATAGTAAACAATCGCGATGATTCCCAAAACAAGAATGGCTATTTTTAATACTGTTGGAAGTAGAACACCTGCTATACCTGCTGTTGCTGCAGAAGCTGTTAATTCTGAGCTTTGAGTCGCTACTGCTGTTGCTGCTGTATTGACAGCTGCAGCCAATAAGAATAATGGTGCAATTAATAAGTAAATACCACCTACTAAACCAACAATACCACTATAAAGTGCTAAAGCTTTTGACTTCATAATAAAATCTCATTTTTATTTTTTTCAAATAAAATTGTATCATATTTGCTAAAAAAAAAAAAGCATTTTCTGAAATTATAAAATAAAAACTTGCATAATATGAAATAAAATTAAGCAAATATGTGAAAAGAAATTTCCATTTCACCCTTGCTAGTCTCCTTACTTTTTGTTAGAATGATGTCAAAAAATAAAGAAGGTTAACATTATGCCACAACATCTCTTTAAAGAATTGGCTCAACTAGAGCAAGTAGAGGCTCTAGCTCTAGGAAGATCACGGGCTGGACAAGATTTTGACAAAGACTCTGACTATGATGTATATGTCTACCTCAGTGCTCCTCTCTCGCCAGACATACGAAAAGAAATCCTCAGTAAACACTGCACCTATATGGAAATCGGTAATCAATTTTGGGAATTGGAAGACGATTGTGTTCTCAATAATGGTATCGAAATCGAGCTAATTTACCGCTCTTTGAACGAATTTGACAAAGATTTACAAGCCGTGGTTTTAGAGCACCAAGCCCAGAATTCTTACACTACTTGTATGTGGTACAATCTGCTCAACAGTAAGATTATCTACGATCGAGATGGTCACTATGCTGCCCTCCAGAAAAAGTATAATCTTCCTTATCCAGCTGAACTGAAAAAGAATATCATAAACAGGCAGTCCCTGCTTCTCGACCAAGCTATGCCAGCTTTTTCAAGGCAAATCAAAAAGGCCCTCAGACGCCAAGATTTACTCAGCATCAATCACCGTACTAGTGAGTTTTTCGCCTCTTATTTCGATTTGCTCTTCGCCTTCAATGAGCAGCTCCATCCAGGAGAAAAACGCATGCTCCAGTTCGCAAAAAACAAATGCTCTCATCTACCTCAAAATTTTGAAAACGATATTCAAGACTACTTTCAAAATCTCTACCAACTAGTTCACCAGCAGAAAACAGTCCTAACTTTAGAGCATCTCCTATCAAATCTTAAACACTTGATTGATGAATCCCTTTAGAATGCCAACAGATAAAAGCTCATGAAATCTACTTTTCAGATGATTCATGAGCTTTTTGAAATTCAACAATATACAACGATGTAAAGCTAATTGAGACAAGGAAACGACAATAAACTTCTATCATTATAAAAACGCATCATATCAGATATTCAAAACCTTGATACAATGCGTTTTATAGACTATAGGACTAGTTGTCTTTTCTTCTCAGATTGAGTTTTCCCTGGACTTTTCAACTTATTTCTCTTCAAATCCTTCTGCGACTGCGTCTGCAAAGTTTTCTTCTACGATGCTTGCACAGTGGTCACAGATGACTGCATGGTAGCTGCGTTCTGCTGTTGTTGGGTCGATACGACGGCAACGGTCACATACTTCACCTGCAGCGCGTTCAACTGTAAAGGCTACATCTTCGAAGCTAACGGCAGCTTCTGGAGCTGGTCCTTCTGCGATGGTCAATTCTGACACAATCAAAAGTTGAGCTACATTGCTGTTTACTGCTTCGAGTAGAGTTTTCACAACTTCGTTTGGATAAACTGTCAAGTGTGCTTCAAGTGATTTACCGATTACTTTGGCATTACGAGCTTCTTCCAAGGCTTTTTGAGCTTGTCCACGGAAATCCATGAAGGCTGCCCAGGTATCCAAGATTTCTTCTTGGTTAGCAAACATCTCTGCTTCTGGCAATTCTGACAATTGAACAAAATCTTCTGCTTCAAACTCAAGATATGACCAGATTTCTTCCGCAGTGTGAGGAAGGATTGGTGTCAAGAGTTTGGTGATTTTGACAAGAATGTCATAGAAGACAGTCTGCATTTGACGGCGTTCCAATGATTTGGCACCTTCGATGTAGACAACATCTTTGGCAAAATCAAGGTAGAAGGCTGACAAGTCAACGTTGATAAAGTTCACCAAAGCCTTGTAGATTGTCAAGAATTCAAAGTTTGCATAAGCATCACGAATGGTCTTGACAAGTTGGTTAAAGCGAATAGTCATATACTTATCAACTGAACGAAGCTCATCGTAAGCTACTGAGTCTTGAGCTAGGTTAAAGTCAGATGTATTGGCAATCAAGAAACGAAGGGTGTTACGGATTTTACGGTAAGTTTCAGAGACTTGGCTCAAGATATCCATAGAGATACGCACGTCATTGCTTGAGTCAACACTTGTTACCCAGAGACGCAAGATTTCTGCACCAAATTGTTTTTCAACATCACTTGGAGCAATGGTATTTCCAAGAGATTTAGACATCTTCTCACCTTTACCATCAAGGGTAAAACCTTGTGACAAGATTTGTTTGTAAGGTGCTACGCCATGGTTGGCAACAGATGTAATGAGTGATGAGTTGAACCAACCACGGTATTGGTCAGAACCTTCAAGGTAAAGGTCAGCTGGATAAGTCAGATTTGGACGATTTATCAAAACACCATTCCATGATGAACCTGAGTCAAACCATACATCCATAATATCTGTTTCTTTCTTGAACTCCCCATTTGGAGAACCTGGATGTGTAAATCCTTCTGGTAAGAGATCTTTGGCATCACGTTCCCACCAAATGCTTGAACCATGTTCTTCAAAGAGTTGAGCTACATGCTCAATGGTTTCAGCAGTCATGATAGCTGTACCATCTTCAGCGTAGAAGATAGGAAGTGGAACACCCCAAGCACGTTGACGAGAGATAACCCAATCGCCACGGTCACGAATCATATTGTAAAGACGTACTTTACCCCATTCTGTATGGAATTTCACTTTATCAATAGCATCCAAGATTTCTTGGCGGAATTTTGAAACAGAGGCAAACCATTGTGGTACTGCACGCCAGATGATTGGTTTCTTAGTACGCCAATCAAATGGATATGAGTGAGAGATTTCTTCTTGAGCAAGAAGGAGGTTACCAAGTTTTTCAATAACAGTTGGTACAACCTTGTCGTAGAACTGACCTTCAAACTCAGGACCAGCATTAGCCATCATAATACCACGTTCGTCAACAGTCACTGCGACTTCAAGACCATTAGCAATACCAACATTGTAGTCGTCCTCACCAAAACCAGGGGCTGTATGGACGATACCTGTACCAGAGTCAGTGGTAACGTGATCACCAAGGATCACCAACTCATCTACAGCTGTATCCCATGGATGTTCTGTTACGATGTGGTTGAGTTCTTGACCACGGTAAGTTGCCAACACTTGAACATCAACCCAGCCAAATTTCTCAGACAAGCTAGTCAACAATTCTGCAGCAACGACAAACTTACGAGCTTCACCAGCAGGTTGAACCAAGACGTAATCAATATCCGCTCCGACAGTTAAACCACGAGAAGCTGTGATAGTAAATGGAGTAGTTGTCCAGACAACGATGTAGGTATCTGTATCTAGAACACCTTTGCCATCTTTTACTTTATTGGCATAGTAAAGGGAAGTTGAAACCAAATCATGGTATTCAATTTCCGCTTCGGCAAGGGCTGACTCAGATGACCATGACCAGTAAACTGGTTTTGCACCACGGTAGATATAGCCTTTATTAGCCATCTCACCAAATACACGGATTTGGGCTGCTTCATAGTCTGGAGTTAAAGTCACATATAAATTTTCCCAGTCACCTGACATCCCCAAGCGCTTGAAATCATCACGTTGTTTATAAACTTGAGAAAGAGCATATTCACGGCAAAGTTTCAAGTACTCAACCAAGTCCATTTCTTTACGTTTGACACCTTGTTTTGCCAAAACTTGCTCGATTGGCAGACCATGAGTATCCCAACCCGGGATATAAGGTGCGTTAAAACCTGACATAGACTTAGAACGAATGATGATATCTTTTGAGATATGATTCATGGCATGTCCAACGTGGATATTTCCGTTTGCGTATGGAGGGCCATCATGCAAGACAAAATGCGGTTTCCCTTCATTTAGTTCTTGACGACGTTGATAAAGTTTTGCATCTTCCCATTCCTTTTGCCAAACTGGCTCTTTGGTAGGAAGGCCTGCACGCATTGGGAAAACTGTTTTCCCAAGATTAAGGGTATCTTTGAGTTTCATGGTATCTCCTTTATAAATAATAACAAATTAAAAACCACGACTGCCAAAAAGGACGAAAATCGTGGTACCACCTTTATTCGAAAAAAGACTCAGCTTTTTTCCTCTTATCCCGTAACGTGGGGAACGTCAAATCTTACTCCATTCAGACTTGAGTTTTTGAGAGGATAATCTTATCATTAGGGAATGCAGGACTCACACCATCTCCTGCTCGCTGGAAATATAAGGATAAGATATTGTTCTCAGATCATTTCTTATAAAATTGTAACAGATTCTTGCGGTGCCGCAAAACCTGGTTCTGAGTTTACAGCTTCAGTAGCTGGTGTTGGTCCTGAGTAATGGCTTGGAGCTACTTCTGGCTCTTCATACATTGGACCAACTGGATGAGCTGGACTTTCTTCAACAACAGGAGATGGTGAAACCACTTGTTCCTGTTCAGCTCTTGCTTCGGCTTCCGCAAGTTCCTTATTAGCCGCTTCGATACGCGCTTGCAACTCTGCCATTTCCTCGGGAGAAAACTGACGAGTAATATCAATTGGTTCTTCCTCTTGATGTTGTTGTAAGACAGAGTCACCTAAGACTTCACTTACTACTTCTTTGAAAGCCTCATCACTTGTTTGAAGATAAGTAGCTGTTGGACGAAGAATATCTTCCCAATCTGAAGATTCAACAATTGCTAACTGGCTCTCAATTGTTGATTTGAGACGTTGATGGAAGACACGGCTCTTGTTCTTCAATTCTTCTGTTTCAACAGCAACTTTCTTGGCATTATCAGTTGCTTGACGAAGAATTTCATTTGCCTTGTACTTAGCTTCTTCCAACAAACGTTGTGCATCCTGCTCTGCTTGTTGGATAATATTGTTTGAGCGTTCAGTTGCAGCTTGTTTTACTCGTTCAGCTGTATCTTGTGCAATCAATACAGACTGGCTCAATGAATCTTTCATCTCATCAAAGTAAGACAAACGCTCTTCCAAACTCTTAATATGTAAATCCTTATCATGATTAGAACGAACCAAATCTTCATAATCACGGACTACAATATCTAAAAATTCATCTACTTCTTCTTGATCAAACCCTCTAAAGCGTGTGCTAAAGGTTTTATCTTTGATTTCTAACGATGTAATTGGCATAATTTTCCTCACTTACTTAATAACAATTGGACCGTTAATTTCTTTTTATCTTTTTTTGTTTGCCCATTATCCCTAACGAGTTTCAATCGACCAAATTTCCTTACACTAATCAAATCACCAACTTGAACTGCATAGTCTGATTTTTCAACTAAATGGTAATTAACTTGGACTGCCTGCTTTTCAATTAACTGATTTGCCTGATTTCTAGATAGCTTGAAGACCCCAGCTAGAAAAACATCTAACCTAGAACTAGCTATACAAATATCTAATTCTTGATAGTCCTCCACTGTATCAATCTTCTCAGTAAAATCCCGTTCTTCTAGACGAACCGGTAGACGAGCAATTTTCGTAATGCCGTCTTGGAAAAGGAGACTAAACTGTCGATTAATGATAATTTGTGCTCTCTCTTCATTGACTAAGATATCACCAAATAGCTTTCTATCAATTCCCAGCTTATTTAGAACAGTCCCTAATATTTTTGCATGCGTTAAGCGTTCAAACTTATTAGGATAAACTATTTCTTGCAAGGATAGTTCAAAATCAGTGAATTCAGGTTCAAAATAGTCAGGATATAGGAGTACCCGCACATATTCAGTCTCAAGAAATTGCCGACTGCTCATATAGGAGATGCCGTTCGTTGATGCCAGAACCTTTAAAATCTTTTCTTGATGAGGATTTACAAAGGCTGTTAAAAAAGGAGAATAAGAATCTTCTACCTTTTTTATCCATTCTACTCCCTTATCAATAAAAGACGAATCATTCTTAGAAAAGTGTTGATAAATCATCTTGTTCATAGAAAGATCACTAAAAGTCGAATCAATTGTTCCCCTAGGAAATGAACTAGTAATACCGCAATCCAGACAGACAAGTCAAGACCAGCAATCTGAAGGGGTAAACGTTGCAAAGGGGCAATTATCGGTTTCACTAAACTAATAATCAAGCGTCCCAGACGTGATTCATAAGCATTTGGGAACCAAGACATCAGAGCAAAAATGATTAAAATCAGTGAATAGATATCCACTGCATTTTGAATAAAACGAATGAGAAAGAGCATTATCTCACTCTCGTACGTTTCATGTCAAAGCCAAATTCACCATTTTGTGATTCATCTGGGATTTTGATATCTTCAATATTAACGACAACATCAACTGGTGTCAGCAGGTACATAGTAGATGCTACCTTTTTCATGTTACCAGCCAAAACGTGACGAGCCCCGTCCAGATAATCCAAACAACGACGTGCTTGAACTTCTGTCATATATTGGAAATCAATCAAAATACTTTCGTTACCAGCTAATAAATCAACAATATCTGTGGCATCTTCGTATTTACGTGGATAACGAACATCAATTGTTACCTTATCAGTAGAACGTTGACTTTGCATAGCCAACTCTTGTTGACGGGCATGAAGACGGGTGATGTTTTTATCTTTAGATGGCGCGCTACCAGCTTGTTGAGGCAACTCTTGAACAGAAGGGACTGGAGTCACAATAGGCTCTTCAGCTTTAGGCTGATAAGTAGTACCAACATCTTCTCCATCTTCTGTAAAATAATCTATAAATTTATCAAATCTATCTTTTAAAGACATATTTCTTTCCTATTTAAAAAATGCTGTACCAATTCTGACAAAGGTTGAGCCAAATTCAATCGCTTCCTTGTAGTCACGACTCATACCCATACTCAAGTCCATCATTGGCATATTGGGAATTTGTTTTTCTCTAATTTCTAGTTGCAAATCCTGCGTAGCTTTAAAAATTTCTTTCAACTCATCACTACTAGCTTCAAGAGGAGCCATGGTCATCAAGCCTACATATTCAATTTTATCTAAGGTGGCCAATTCTGGCAAGAGTTCCAATAGTTCTTCCTTTGAAAAACCATGTTTGCTCACTTCCCTTGAGATATTCACTTGTAAGAAACACTTAACAACTCGGTCACTTCTTTTTTGAATTTCTTCTGCTAGCTTTAATGAATCCAAAGCATGGAAATAATCAACATACTGGATGACATCTTTGACTTTGCGTCTTTGTAACGTACCAATCAAATGCCAGGTAATATTCCTGTCTTTTAAAGCTTCATATTTCTCAAGAAATTTATCTACACGATTTTCACCAATATGATGCACACCTAGCGGAAGCAAAGCCTCCGCTGTTGGTACGTCTACATATTTTGTAACAGCAACAACCGAAACAGAATTGGCTTCTCTTCCTGACTGCTGACTTGCATCTTTTATTTGTTGAAAAACACGTTCTGTATTTTCTTTCAAATTCATTTACTTAACGATTTTTGAAAAATGGAGGAGTTTCTAATTCGTCCTCTTCTAAAGATGGTGCTTCGAAACGTTCAACTGGTGATACAACTGAATCAGTCGGACGGACAATTGTCTCACGACGCAAGTCCCAATCACCAAATGCTGAAGTTTGAGAAGGTTCTGTGCGACGAGGTGCTGGACTTGGAATTTCTGCAGTTTCAGCCATGTCATAGTGACGATCATGATTACGTGCATGACTTGGGCTTGCTTGTTCATGACGGACTGCTTGTTTTGGTGCATGTCCAACAACTTTTTCAACACGATCTTGGCGAACACCAGTTGCAACAACTGTTACGCGAATTTCATCACGCATGCTTTCATCAATAGATGTTCCCAACCAGATGTTCACTCCTTGACCAGCTGCTTGGTTGACGATTTCTGATGCTTCTTCAGCTTCAATCAAGGTCAAATCAAGACCACCAGTAACGTTGACGATAACATCTTCAGCACCGTCAATAGTTGTTTCAAGAAGTGGTGAGTAGATTGCCTTACGAGCTGCTTCTACGACACGTTCTTCTCCACTACCGATACCGATACCCATTAAGGCATTCCCTTTATTTGCCATAACTGTTTTCACATCAGCAAAGTCAAGGTTAATCAAACCAGGGTTTGTGATCAAATCCGTAATCCCTTGAACACCTTGGCGAAGTACGTTATCTGCTTCGCTAAGAGCTTCAAGAAGTGGAGTTTTCTTATCAACAATTTCAAGCAAGTTGTTGTTTGAAATAATCAATAGGGTATCTACATGTTCACGAAGTTGGTTGATTCCTTCAACAGCAAATTGACCACGTTTGCTTCCTTCAAAACCGAAAGGACGTGTCACAACACCAACTGTAAGAGCACCCAAATCTTTAGCAATACGGGCAATAACAGGAGCCGCACCAGTACCTGATCCACCTCCCATACCAGCAGTAATGAAGACCATATCCGCTCCACTGATAGCAGCTGTCAATGTTTCTTCGCTTTCTTCAGCAGCTTTACGACCAACTTCAGGTTGACCTCCAGCACCCAAACCACGAGTCAATTTAGGACCCAATTGAATTACTGTCTCTGCTTTAGTACTACTCAAAGCTTGTACATCTGTGTTTGCTGCGATAAATTCTACGCCTGCAACACCTTCGTCAACCATGCGGTTAATGGCGTTACCGCCACCTCCACCAACACCGATTACTTTAATAACTGCACCTTGAGCTGCTGCTGTATCAAATGAAAATGTCATAGTTTATTTTTCCTCTTTTATTCATCAAACATGCTTCCGATTAAGCCACGGAAACGATCTGCGATTTTTGGTTTATTTTGAGAAGATACTTTATCTTCTTTCGGAGCAACTACGTTCGTAGAAGCTGATGTCTCTACCTCAGTATTTTGAACTGGTTGAATTGGGGTAGGTTGTGCTACCTGCGTAACACGTTGAATCATCCCACCGAAATTAATTGGTTGATGACGCAAGGTATCTTCACCCTTGACTGCTCGTTGTGCTAATAAATGTACTTCAGTCAATTGACCAGCAAATTCAGACAAGCTAATCACATGAGCAAAGGCAGGGTTACGAATTCCAACTTGATTTGGAACGTAAAGTTTGACACCAACGCCAAAAACTTCCTGTGCAAGTTCTACGATACCTGGCAAAATAGCATTTCCACCAATCAGAACAATCCCACCTGGAAGATCCAACAAATGTCTTCTTTCCAACTCTTGTTTGATTTGTTCAAAAATGTGCTTAATGCGAGCTGAAATAATCTCTGCTAGATAGCTTTCTGTAACTTCTACAGGCTCTACTTCACCAATTACTTCAACTTGGAAGGTTTCATTGCTTGCAAGTGAAGGATAGGCTTCACCATAGTTCAATTTCAATCCTTCAGCTAGTTTTTGTGAAGTCTTCAAGACTTTAGAGATATCTTTTGTGACATAATCTCCACCTTCTTGAAGAATATTTGTAAACTGGAGTTCTTGGTTACGGATTGTAGCAACAGTTGTTTGACCTGCTCCCATATCAATCACCGTAGCTCCAAATTCACGCTCCCCTTCGTTCAAGACTGAACGAACCAAAGCCAATGGTGAAATAATAATATTTTCAACCTGTACACCTGAGCGCTCAACTGTCTTGCGTAAATTGTGAAGAATAGTACGTGGACCTGTATAAAGTAAACCACGCATTTCAAGACGAACACCCATCATCCCACGTGGGTCACGAATCCCTTGGAAACCATCTACGATAAATTCTTCAGGAATGAAAGTAATGACTTCACGATCTGGTGTCATACTCTTTGTCAAGGCTGATTTGACAACATTTTCAACATCTTGATCTGTAATTTCTTTTGTATCAGATGTAACTGGAATCATTCCTTGAGTTGGTTCTACTTGCAAAAGATTTCCAGGCAAACCAACATTCACTGATTTGATTGAAATGCCAGCTTTCTCTTCTGCTTGGGAAATAGCTGACTTGATAGCAGTTGCTGCTGCTTCAATATCAACGATAATCCCATCCTTTACACCTTTACTCTTGGCATTACTTACACCAATTACATTAAGTTCACCATTTCTAAGTTCGGCAACCAATACTTTAATCGAATTAGTTCCGATATCTAAGCCTGTAAAAAAACCATCTCTAGCCATTACATCGCATCCTCTCTCTTCCAAGTTTCAAACTTCTATTCAATATAGCTAAAACAGGGCATAGCTATTCACAGAATATTATAACACAAAAAATCCAATCGTGCTTAGTTTTTCCTAAATTTACTTACCATTTTTTCACATTCGTTCCTCAGCTTTTTTTATTTTCCAAACAAGTTATAAAAAATCAGATTTATGAAAAAAAGAAAGCTTAAAATCAAGCTTTCTTTGCAATCATTTTTTCTGCTTCTTGTTCTAAAAATAGTTCCAAGATTTTCTTTGTTAACGTAATCGCTGCTGATAAGGCCAGGGAAACGATTAAATAATTAGCTACTAAGCCATGGTCTCCAACCAATGGTGGTTTTGTCAAGAATCCGTAATCTCCACCTGTTACTAAATTGACCACAAAAATCAAGGCATTTAGTGCAAAGGTCATGAGAAAAATTCCCTTCACATCCAGCAATCGCGCGTTATACTGTCTCAATAGATAAACTAGAGAGTTCCCCAAGAGAGCTAAGTGGCCAAAGATAAAGGATAAAATCGCAATATGTGGGAAAGGATAGGCATCTGGAACTGGATAAACAAAGGCTGCTAATGTCCCAAATGTTCCTAGTAATGCAAAATACTGCCTATATTTAGACTGACCAGGAAGCAAAAGCACCACAAACATAGCCATGCGGCAATGGTAAAAAGGTAGGCTTTCTGACAACGGCATATGATTGACCCAGTACCAACCATAAAGGAGGATCAACTGAACTGCCTGCAAGATTTGAAAAAATCGTTGGCAAGCCTTCTTTTCACGATAGCGATAGGCTGTAAAAAATGTTAAGGCTAAGAGCGTAAATAGGCTAACATACCAAAAAAGGTCAAATTTGGGTGGTTCTGTTGCTTGTGTCGTAAAGAAAATATCCCATAAATTCATCTAGTATTCCTCATGATTCAAAATTTTCCTGCATATTATTATACCATGCTATTGGTCAAAAATGGATTTAGAAATACGTAAATGTTTGACAAAATTACTTGTCTTCAGTTTCTAAACATTCTACCAGCTTGGCTAAATTCATAGAATTGGAGCCTTTGAGCAGGATTTGGTCATTAGCTCCAAGGCTTTCTTTGACCTGCTTGACTAGGTCTTCAAATTGGTCTTGATCTTCTGTTTTCTTGAAGTAGTAAACGTGGCCGATTGGAAACATTTGACTGGCCAATTGAGCTAATTCAGCAATGTCTTCTCCATAGAAAATAACGGTATTCAGCACATCAGGCGAGAGGCTCAAAATCATCTGATTATGAAGCTGAATAGACTGGTCACCAAGCTCCTTCATATCCGCCAACACTGCAATTTTCTTGCCACCTTCATTGGCTGGAATGGCAGAGAATGTCTCCAAAATCAGCTTCATAGCAGTTGGATTGGCATTATATACGTCTGACAGGATATCTGCTCCATTGGCTGCTTTCTTCCACTCAGTACGATTACGCGTCAATTCAAGACCTTGGAAAGACTGACGAATTTGCTCCTCTGAAACTCCTTCTTGTAGGGCAACATAGGATGCAATCATAGCATTGGTGGCATTGTACTTGCCAGTTACTGGCAAATCAAGGGCTTGCTCCAAGAAATTGGCCTTAAAGGTCAAGCTATCCTTACGCTCAACCAAGTCGGTAATTTCCAACTCTGCCCCTTGCCCAAAACGAACTACCTTTTTATCAGTTGGCAAGTAGTCCTCTACAATAGTGTCAGTTGGCGCTAAAAGCAAGGAACCAGACGACATGCCATCAACAATTTGCATTTTTCCTTTAGCAATCTCAGAACGGTCTTTGAAAAAGGCCAAATGGGCTTCTCCAACCAAGGTCACGATGGCTGTTTTTGGATGAGCCAATTCTGATAAGAGATGAATATCTCCCAAGTGATCCTGTCCCATCTCCAAGACCAACTTTTCTGTTCCTTCAGGCATGTGAAGAACCGTGTAAGGAAGACCAATCTCATTATTGTAGTTACCTTGTGTTTTGTAAGTTTTGTAGGTTGTTGATAGCAAGTGCGCCAACATGTCTTTGGTTGTTGTCTTGCCATTTGAACCCGTAACCGCAAAGACATCAACAGCTGTTTTTTCAAGATAGTAGGCTGCTAGTTGCTGAAAGGCAGTCAGAACATCATCTACTAGAATATAGGGATGATTTGCGACCTCTTTCTCAGACAAGGTTACTGCTGCACCATTTTCAAAGGCTGTTTCGATAAAGTCATGACCGTCACGCGCACCTTTGAGGGGGACAAATAAATCTCCTGTCGCAATCAAACGACTGTCAAACTCAGCTTTTTCTAACTGGGTGTCCTCAAAGATGCTGATATCATTTTTAGCTCCTACAACTTGAGCCACTTCATGGATTGTTAATTTCATTTCTACTCCTTTAAAAAGGGTCGAAGCTCGAGAACTCTAGTCACCTTTCAGTGATGGTTCTGGCTCCTACCCTCTCTTTCATTTTTATAGCAAATGTGCTTCGCGCTTGTCAAAACTTTCCTTAGCAAGTTCAACCAAACGCTCGATTAGTTCTGGGTAGCTGATTCCCATATTGTCCCAAAGTAGTGGGTACATAGACCACTGGGTGAAACCTGGCATGGTATTGAGCTCGTTTAGGAAAATCTCTCCCTTATCTGTATAGAAGAAATCGCAACGAGATAGACCGAGGCCACCAATGGCACGGAAGGCAGTTTCTGCATTTTGACGCATGACAGCTACCACATCATCACTGATTTTAGCTGGGATATCCATGGTAATCTTGTTGTCAATATACTTGGCATCGTAGTCATAAAAGGCAACATCCTTGACTACTTCTCCTGGTAGCGTACTCTTGACATCGTAGTTGCCCAAGAGACCAACCTCGATTTCACGAGCATTTACCCCTTGCTCTACCAAGACACGGCTGTCATATTGGAAGGCAAGTTTCAAAGCTTGACGGAGTTCCTCTTGATTTTCAGACTTAGAAATACCGACACTTGACCCCATGTTTGATGGTTTTGTGAAGACTGGATAAGTCAATTTTTCTTCAACTTCGGTGATTTTAGAAGTCACATCATCGCCTTCAACGATGGCCACATAAGGAACTTGGGCAATCCCGACAGATTCTAAGACACGCTTGGTCGTGATTTTATCCATGGCAAGACTTGATGACAAGATGTTGCAACCAACGTAAGGCATTTTCAAAACTTCCAAGAATCCTTGAACAGAGCCATCTTCTCCCATTGGACCATGAAGAACTGGAAAGACCACTGCCCCTTCTTCGTAGATAGCACTTGGAGCCACTTTCTTATCCCAATCGATTGTTTCATTGGTCATAAGACGATCCTCTTGACCTGGACTCTGGCTAAATTCTTGCGTTTTAATAAAGTCACCTGACTGGCTGATGAAGAAAGTCTTGACTATGAAACGGTCGTAGTTGACCGCACGCATCACACTCTCAGCTGAAAGAACAGAGACTTCACGCTCTGCACTACGTCCACCGTATAAAAGAATAATCGTTTGTTTCATATTACTTGTCCTAATTCTAATAGAATACTCGTTCTTTAGTATATCATATTTGCTTCTTTTTTGAAACTTGAACCTGATACTGGTCTTCAATAAATCTAAAAAGAGAACGATAAAAAATATCGGTCTCCTTGATTTTTTATATAAATGAATTGAGTGTTGATTTGTCTAGACTTACAACTCTGTTCGATTTTCAATGGCTCGTAAGAGCGTCACTTCATCCGCATACTCAATGTCCGCTCCGACAGCGAGACCTCGTGCTAGACGCGTAACCTTGATACCAGCTGGCTTGAGCAAACGTGAAAGATACATGGATGTCGCTTCACCATCTGCTGTAGCATTTGTTGCTACGATTACCTCTGAAACTTCACTATCCATAAGACGAGTCATAAGGCTCTTGAGATTGATATCATCTGGACTGACGCCATTCATTGGAGAAATAAGACCATGTAAGACATGATAGAGTCCGTGGTATTCTTGGATATTCTCCATAGCCGCCACATCGCGACTATCCTCGAGAACTAAAATGGTTGTCTGGTCACGACTTGGATCGGTACAGATAGAGCAAGGATCGTCATCAGTCAAACGACCACAGATGGAGCAATAGGTCAGCTCTCTCTTAGCAGAAAGGAGATTTTTAGCAAATTCATTGACATCGTCATCAGACATTCCAATAGTATAGAAGGCAAGACGTGTAGCCGTCTTAATCCCGATACCCGGTAACTTAGAATAACTGTCAATTAGCTTAGCAATAGGTGTTGGATAAAGCATATGTTCCTTTCTAATTCATTGGATGGTGTTGGTTATAGAGATTGATAATATCGCGCGCAATGGAAGGTCCGACACCATTTGTAAGGTTGGTGTTATGAGGAAAGACAACAGCTACAGCGATTTGAGGATTATCTGATGGTGCATAGGCCACAGCATTAGTATTGTTAGCTTTTTGACCACCCTCAACATAACTTTCGGCAGTACCTGTTTTACCACTAATGGAAACTGCTGCTCCATTTGAAAAGGCACGACCTGTCGTCAGAGCACTCCCTCCGTGAGAAACTTGATAAAAACCTTGTTGGAGGATGGAAACATCAGACTCAGAAATATTAATTTTATTCATTTCCTTGGTTTCAACAGATTGGATTAAGTTCCCTAAGCCACCTTGTTCATTGTTTCCATAAATCCCCTCGACAATGTGAGGTGCAATCCGAACACCGTTGTTGGCAATAGTTCCAACGTACTGGGCCAATTGCATTGGGGTGTAGTTATCAAACTGACCAAATGCATTGGTAATGTAATTAGCGAAATTATACTCTTTTGGAATAAAACCAGTTGACTCATCTGGAAGGTCAATGCCTGTTGAGGCTCCAAGACCATATTCCGCAAATGTCGCACGTAATTTCCCCATGGCTGATTCCAAATTGCTGGTTCCAACAAACATATTAGGTTGATAAGTTTGACCCATGATCCCCAAAGCCGTTTGGACCATGTAGGTATTAGAAGAATACTCCAAGGCTTCCACAGCTGTAATTGGGAATGAACCGTAGGCCTGAGTGTACCAAGAATTAATTGGAGCTGAACCTTGGAAGACAATCGGTTGGTCTGTCAAGGTCTGATTCCCTGATAAGACTCCATTCTCCCAACCAGAGCTGATGGTCGCCGCCTTGACAACCGAACCCGGGACAAAGACATTGGTTACTGTTCCCAAGGAATCCTGTGTTAACTCTCCCGTGTTCAGGTCATGTTTGATCCCTGACATGGATAACACAGCACCTGTTTTTGGATTTAGAGCAACTGCATACACACCCTCAGAATACTTGGCTCCACCATTTCCTAGCTCGGAATTGAAATAACTTTTCAGCAAAGCATCCACACTATCTTGGAAGGCCAAATCAATGGTCAGCTTGATATTGTTTCCCTTACTACCTTCCTCAATTGTATCCACGCTTTCCATATTGCCATATTTATCCAGATGGATTTCTTTTACCGAGCGTTTTCCTTGTAAGGTCTCTTCATATTGCTTTTCCAAATACGAGGTTCCAACACGGTCATTTAGAGAATAGCCTTTTTTAAGATAGGCTTCTGCTTCTTCCGCTGGGAGACCAGCTTTTTCACTGGATACACTCCCTACTATAGAAGAAAGGGAAGTTTCCAAAATCTTTCGATCCCAAGAAGTAGAAATACTAATGCCAGGCATCTCCTTTGAAATAGAGGCAATAACAGCCACCTGAGAATCATTTAGAGGATCTGTCGCAATGGTTCCTGTCGCAAAATTTTCAACTGCATTGAGTTGGCTAAAGAGGTAAATTTCTTTCTTTTCGTCATCAGAGTAGGCCAATTGACTTGGATCGATACTTTCAACAGTATTATTGTAAAGCTCGGATTCAGATAATTGATTGCCATCAGAATCAAGGCGCTTCTCACGTGGTAAACTTTCCACTGCTTTCTTATAGACATCTTGATCTGCTAGATAATAGTCCGCCAACTGTCGGTCAGTCAATGTTGGAGAAGAAACTCCCACATAAGCCAGCAACTTCTTAGCTGTTTCTTTTAAATCTGCAGCCGTCATTTTGTTGTTTCGAGTAAAGGAAACAACTTGTTTCACAGTATTTTCAACCAAAGGCTTGCCGCTGGCATCATAAATTTCGCCCCGAGCCGAACTAGTGGTCACCTTTGTTTTACTAGCCGATGCTAATTTTGTCTCATAAAAATCCTTGTTCAAAACCTGCATATAAAGCAGGCGACCAATAATGGTCATAAAGAGTAAAATGACGATTGAAAACAATAAATTAAGCCGAATCGGAATCGAATGGCTGTTAAATTTTCTCATACAAATCAGTCTCATTTCTATTTTAAATCTTACTCTTCATTGTACCACAATTTGAGAAGAAAATTATGGAAAAGGAAAAAGCTTTTTTCCTTTTTACGGGAAAATACGATTTTATTTATCTATCCCTATATTATATGATATAATAAATGTAAAAGTTCGATGACCCAGTCTTTTTCCAATACGACTCATTTAAAGGAGCCTTTCTATGGACAAACCAGATATAGCAACCATCATTGATTCTCACTTCGAAGAAATGACAGATTTAGAGCAAGAAATCGCTCGCTATTTTTTACAATCTGAAACCATTGCAGATGATTTATCTTCTCAGAAGGTCACTCAAAAATTACATATTTCTCAGGCTGCTCTGACCCGCTTTTCTAAAAAGTGTGGTTTTACAGGTTATCGAGAATTTATTTTCCAATACCAACACCAAGCAGAGAAACAAGACACCCATTCTCACAAACACAGTCCACTGACAAAACGAGTCCTCAGAAGTTATAGCAGTATGCGGGAACAAACACAGGACTTGATTGACGAAGTCCAACTAGAAAGAATTGCCCAGTTAATCGAAGATGCTGAGCGCGTCTACTTCTTCGGAACAGGGAGTTCTGGCCTCGTAGCTCGTGAAATGAAATTACGCTTCATGCGTCTAGGTGTGGTCTGCGAGGCTTTAACCGATCAAGACGGCTTTGCTTGGACAACCAGCATCATGGATGAAAATTGTCTCGTACTGGGTTTCTCACTTTCAGGCTCAACTCCTTCTATTTTGGACAGTTTATTAGATGCAAAAGAGATGGGGGCACAGACTGTACTTTTTACAAGTGTTCCCAATAAAGATAGTCAGGTCTATACAGAGACTGTTCTTGTAGCCACCCACAGCCAGTCTTCTTACATCCAACGTATATCCGCTCAACTTCCTATGCTCTTCTTTATCGATTTGATTTATGCCTACTTTTTGGAAATCAATCGTGAAAGCAAGGAGAAAATCTTTAACAGCTATTGGGAAAATAAAAAACTCAATGGCTATCGTAGACAAAAACGTATAAGAAAATCCTAGTCTGGTCTAGCCAAACTAGGATTTTTATTCATCACTAAACATACCTCTTCTAGATTATGAATTAGTCATATCTTGACTTGGTCTTGAATAATTTCATGTAATCACTTTTTGAAGGGAGTAAATAAGCAAGTCTGACGGTATCCTCAACAATTGTATATAATACGATGTAATCCTTACTCAAGGTCAATCCTCGCGTTTGGTAGCGAGGGTCTAATTTCTTACCAAATTTTTCATCGGCATCAAATCCAGCTTGGGGGAAAATTTCTAGCCGATTAATATCTTTTCTAATACTGGCTACTTTTCGTCTCGCAGCCTCTACAGAACCAATTTCCTCCGCTATATACTGATATATTTTGTCCAGACTATCAATCACTCTAGGAGAATACAAAATCCGATATTTTTTATAATCCATAGCGTGTCACGACATCCTCATCTGTCAAGTAATTTCCAGCCTCAATCTTGGCATAACTTTCTTGAACTTCTGCTTGTAATTGTCTAAACAAATACTCCTTCTCTAATTCCTCTTCACTCAGTAAATCTACTTCATTTGTTACGGCAACATTCTTTAAAAATAATCTGAGTGCCGATGAAAGAGAGAGATTTTGTTCTTTTAACACTTCCATGGCATCATTTACCAATTCTCTATTAGCTTGGAAGGTCACAATTTTACTTGAATTCGCTATAGCCATTTTATATAACTCCTTTATATATTTTATTTATTATCTCACAATTATAAAGAAAGTCAAGGGAACTTGATTAGAAAATCCTAGTTTGGCTGAGCCAAACTAGGATTGTTTTGTTTTAAAATGATAATAAGCTCCCAACATACCTGCTGTATTTTGGTGGTGGGCAAATTCTAATCGTGTTTTTTCAGCTAGGCTTGGTACCAAAGCATCTTTTAAAGCTTTTCGAATTTTAGGTTTGAGGATTGCCTCTTGCCCCATGATACCACCACCGAGAATGACCACTTCTGGATTGGTAACGTAGCAAATATTTGCCAGACCTTTTCCTAGATAGTCTACCATGCGGTCAATACCAGCCATGCAAATCTTGTTGCCTTCAGTGGCTTCCTTAAAGATGCGTCGGCCATTCCACTGTTCAACTGAATCACCATGAGCTGCTGCCACATATTCTACCAAGGCTGTGGTAGAAGCGAGATCCTGGAAAGCTCCATCCTGCATATGCATATAACCAACTTCGCAGGCTGAATTGCTAAATCCATGGAAGACTTTCCCATCCATAATCAAACAACCACCGATACCGGTTCCAATGGTCAAGCAAAGGGTGACACTCGCTCCCTTGCCTGAACCAGATACCGCTTCAGCAAGACCTGCACAGTTGACGTCATTTTCAATCTCGCAAGGGATTTCAAAGGTACTCTCAATTTCTTTTTTAAACTGAGTTTCAGCATAGTTAGGAATCTGAGGGCCAGCATAGAAAATTTCCCCCTTATCAGGATCCACCATCCCAGCAGAAGAAATAGCAACTCCTGCTACTGGGCCTTTTTCTAAATAGCTGGCTACAATATCTTTGGTTTTTTGTAAGATATGAGGTCCACCCTTATGCGCCTCAGTTGGCATTTCATGCGATTCAACAAGTTGTCCTTCTTGGTCAATCAAACCATATTTGATATTTGTTCCACCGATATCAATTGCAACGTAGTGTGTCATAAATACCTCCTTATGGATTAGAGGAAGCGCTCCTTGGTTTCACGAATCAAGGCTGCAGCTGCTTCTACAACTGGACGATCTTCTTCAGTCACTGGTGTCAACGGTGAACGAACAGAACCAATATTCAATCCTTCATTGATCTTCAAGACTTCCTTAATTACACCGTACATATTTCCATGTGCAGCAGTCAATTTGCCAATGATTGCATTGATAGCGTATTGCAACTCACGCGCTGTTTCTAAGTCTTTGTCCGCAATCAACTGATTGAGTTTCAAGAAGAGTTCTGGCATAGCACCATAAGTACCACCGATACCAGCTTTAGCACCCATGAGACGGCCACCTAGGAACTGTTCATCTGGACCGTTAAAGACAATGTGGTCTTCTCCCCCAAGACTGACAAAGGTTTGGATATCTTGAACTGGCATAGAAGAGTTCTTAACACCGATAACACGAGGATTTTTCAACATTTCAGTGTAAAGGCTTGGAGTCAAAGCAACCCCTGCCAATTGAGGAATGTTATAAATCACATAGTCTGTATTTGGAGCTGCAGAACTGATATCGTTCCAATATTTAGCAACTGAGTATTCTGGCAAGCGGAAATAAATCGGCGGAATCGTTGCAATAGCATCTACTCCTAAGCTTTCAGCATGACGAGCAAGTTCCATACTATCTTTGGTATTGTTGCAAGCAACGTGAGCAATAATAGTCAACTTACCTTTGGCAACTGCCATGACTTCTTCTAAGATTAATTTACGGTCTTCAACGCTTTGGTAGATACATTCACCAGAAGAACCATTAACATAAAGACCTTGAACACCTTTATCAATGAAGTATTCCACCAAGGCACGCGTACGCTCTGGACTTACTTCTCCTTGATCATCATAACATGCGTAGAAGGCTGGAATGACACCTTCGTATTTTTTTAAATCTGACATAGATTTTCTCCTAACTTATTTCCGAAATGAGGGGAGAAAATAAATTTTTCATCCCCTTTAAATTATATTTATTTTACAATTTCTGACAATTTTACTTTACGATCTTCGAACATAGATTGGGTACAAGCATCTGCAGTAGCAATCGCTTCTAGAGCAGCTTCACCTGTCAACAATTTTGCAAATTCTTCTGATACTGGGGCTCCTTGCATAATCTCATGCAGATAGCGCATTTCTTTGTCAATGACAGATGATAACCATAATGGAGTACGTTTACCTGGTTTGCCATAAGCAATTGCTCCGTCCATCTCTGTACTATGATAGATACGAGTCCGATCATCATCTTCTTCTTGCGATTCATGAATCAAGAAATAACTTTCTTGTCCATCTAGCTTAAGAGTTCCTTTACAGTTGAATAAATCTAAGCGGATAGCACCTTTTGTTCCTTGAATTAAGACATAATGTTCACCCCAACGATAAGCTGAACCCCATTCTAACAAGGCAAAACGCTTATTAGAAAATTCCATATTGACAAAAATCATATCATCTTCATCACCGAAATTTTCACCTTCATGGGCTACATTTCCACCTGTCATGGTTACAGTTTCAGGCATACCACCCATAAGAAATTGCACGCAATCCAATTCATGGATGTGGTGATACAAGTGACCACCTGATTTTTCACGGATTTTTTTCCATGATACTGATGGTTGTTGTTCTTCCCAACCATTACGAGCTGTGTGACAGTATAGAACGTCTCCGATGACTCCTTGATTAATGAGTTCTTTTGCATGATGGACACCATTAAAGAAGTTCATAATATGTCCTGCCATAAAGGTTACATTGTTTTCTTTACATGCATCTACCATCTCGCGACAATCTTGATAAGAAAGCGCAATTGGTTTTTCACAGAAAACATTTTTACCATGTTGTGCAGCCTTAATAACCGGTTCCTTATGAAGATTATTTGGAGTTGCGACGATAACACAATCTACCTCATCGCTAGAAACCAACTCATCTAGAGAGCTTGCTACTTTTGCTCCCAATTCTTCTGCAATTGCCTCTGCATTATCTGGATCATAGAGAAGAGTAATCTCTGCTCCATCATTCTTTTGCATATAACGAGCTAACTCAGCTCCAAAATATCCTGTTCCAACAACACCATATTTAACCATGTTTTTCTCCTTTATTATTGAATAAACTTTCTAATTTTAACTTATTTCACAGATCCTTCTGATAATCCACTTGCAATTTTATTTTGGATGATAGAGAAGAAAATGATTGATGGAAGAACTACAATAACAGATGCTGCCATCATATCTCCCCAGTCTAGTATTTCTGAACCATTAAGTGAACGAAGGGCTACTGCTACTGTCATCTTTCCTGTATTGTTAATCAAAATCAAAGCATACAGGAATTCATTCCAAGCATTGATAAATGTATAAATAGCTGTTGCTACAATACCTGGTGCTACAATTGGTAGTACAACTTTATAAAAAGTAACAAATTTATTTGCACCATCAATTCGAGCTGCTTCTTCAATTCCAATTGGAACTGTTTGGAAAAATCCAACTAAGAGCCAAACTGCATATGGAACACTAAAAGATAGATAAACCATCATCAAGCCAAATAAACTATTTGTTAATCCAACTTTAGCAATGGCAATTGAATAGGGAATTGCTAGCAAAATTGGTGGAAAAATGTAGGTAATGACGAGTAGTCTTGACATGATTGCTCCCAATTTAGGGAAGAATCGAACAATACCATAGGCTGCCATAGCAGAAATAATAATCGCAATAACAGTTGTAGCTAAGGCAATGATTAAACTGTTTCGAATGTTATCAATAAAGTGCAAATCGTTGATAACATGAGTGAAATAATCCAATGTAAATTGTTCAGGCCAAAATCGTGTTGGATACTGAGTTAATTCCCCTTTACCTTTGACAGAAGATATGATAATCCATACCAATGGGAAAATTGCAACGATGGTCGCACCAATCAAGAGTACATGTGAGAGAATATCTAAATAAATACCGGATTTCTTCTTCATTATTTTCTACCCTCCTTTTCCCACTTACTGATGATAGCAAAGTAGATAAAGCAAATTGCCACCAAGAAGATAAAGAGCAATACTGTAACTGCTGAGGCACGACCCAACAATTTAGTTCCCCAACCTAGGTTGTAGGCAAAAATTGGAAGCGTCGTTGTAGCATTGGCTGGTCCACCACCTGTAATTAGGTAGATAATGTCAAAGTTATTAAAGATCCATACAGTTCTCAAAACAACTAGAAGCCCTACAACCACTTTAATATGTGGAAAGACGATAAATTTGAACACTTGCCAACTTGAAGCACCATCTATCTTAGCAGCCTCAAATTGTTCTTCTGGTACTGTTTGCAAAGCTGAAAGCACATTAACCATAATCATCGGCGCTCCAAACCAAATGTTGATAAACACCAAACATAGGAATGCCCATGTACTATCTGTCAAAAATGCAGGCGTATGTTCCATTAAACCTAATTTTACGATTAGATTAGGTAAGTAGCCATAAACCCCGTTTAGAATCCACTGCCAAGAAAAGGCAATAACGATGGTAGGAAATGCCCAAGGAACAATCAATAAGGTCCTATATAATTTCTTGAAGTGGCGTACTCTGTGAAGAGCTAAAGCCAATACAAACCCTACTAAAACTTGACCAACTAATGAGAAAACGGTCCACTTAATTGAATTAAAGAACGCATTAAAGAAGTTGGGATCTGATAGCACAGCTTTATAGTTAGCTAAACCAACAAATTTATAATTAGGCATAATCAAATGCTTATTGGTAAAGCTATAAAAAATACTCGAGAAAAACGGATAAACAAAGAGTAATCCTACGATAATCATAGCTGGCAAAACAAATATCCAGCGAGTTAAATTACGTTCTTTAACCATTCTCCTTCTCCCTTCTTTTACAAGATTGGGCTAGGGCTTTTCAGCTCACTAGCCCACCTATTTTCTAGTCTTTTACATCTACTGAGCAGCCTCAAATAAATCGTTTAGTTGTTTTTCTGCTTCTTTTGCTGCTTTCATAGGATCTGTTCCATTTGAAATGATATCTTGGAACATTTGTTCAATAATGTGTTGGTTAGTCAACATACCAGCTTGTACACTTGGTCCATTTTCATAACCAATAGCAGTACCTTTTTTAACAGCTTCAGTAATTACTTCTTCAGCATGTTTAAATTTCTTACGAGTTTCATTTTCTTTATAGGCTGCAGAATCGCTAATTCCCTTAATAGTTGGCAACATACCTACTGGAGTTGAATCAAGGAATTTAATATAGTCTTCTTCATTGTAAAGTGATTCCAAGAATGCTTTAGCAACTTCTGGATGTTTTGAATTTTTCCAAACAACCATTGGAATGTTTGATGTTTCAATTCCTTGGTCTTTATCAGATTCTTTGATTTTTGGAATAGGATAGGCATCAATCGAATCAATCAATTGAGGACTGTTGGCATTAATTCCTCCAATATGGAAGCCAGAGTTAAAGTCAAATGCTGTTTTTCCTTGATAGAACAAGGTAGCTTGTTGAAGGACATTAAAGTTCAAAGAATCTTGAGGTGAGATTTCTTTATACATTTTAACCCAGTATTTAATACCATCTTGAGCAAGTTGGCTTGTCAAATCTGCTTTAAGATCTTTTGTCAAGAGACTTCCACCACCACTTCGAACATAGAAGTTCAAGAAACGTGTTGCCATTAAGTCGTTTGTCCCAAATGGAACAGACAAGCCATAAACTCCAGCTTCTTTCAATTTTTTAGAAGCTTCATAGAGTTGATCCCAAGTTTTAGGAACCTCAATATTATGTTCTTTTAACAAATCTGTTCTAACCCACATGACTTGTGCATGGGAATAAAGAGGAACAGAGTAGTAATCATTTCCGATTTTTGCTTCATTTAAGGCAGTTTCGTTAAATTTATCCTGTCCAATACGCTTGATAGAATCGTTTAGCGGAACCAAAGCATCTGAGTTTACCATTTCCATTACTTGGTTAGGAAGGGCTGTACTGATATCTGGCACATTTCCATTTGCTAAACCTGTAGTCCATTTAGTATAGAAGTCATTCCAAGAAAATGTTTCAATCTTGATTTTCGTTTTTGGATGTTTTTGCATGAAAGCATCTGCTGATTTTTGAATACTTTCTAAACGTGGCCCTTGAGTGAAGGAGTGCCACATTGTAATCTCACCAGATAATTCTGTCGGTGGTTCAGTGTCAGCTGTAGTTTCTTTCTTTCCTGAACAAGCTACTAAGGCAACAGCTGCTAGCGCAACTCCAGCTAAACATAAAAACTTTCTCATTTTTTTCATTGTTCTTCCCTTTCTACATTAAGAAATCGCAACTTTAAAGACAACTTTTTTAACAGGTTCATCATTTATACGAACCTTGGGTTGATGTAAATCTTCTGGAAAAGTGATAAGGCATTCACCAGCTCTCAAATGAACTAACTGTTCCACTTCTCCTGTGTATAATTCAATATCTTTTTCTTCATCATATTTTTGGGTAACGCTTACATTTTCTGGCGACGTAACAGCCATGGCTTCTTCGTTTTCCAAAACTAAATGAATATCCAAATATTTTTGGTGAGTTTCAAAGAAGGCTCCTGCTTGACCGTCTGCTAGATAAGTAAAGCAATTCCCAAATAATCGATTACCATCGATCTCAATCGGACCTTCTGTTAAATTTTCTAGTCCTGTTTTTTCTAGAAAATCTATTAATGTTGCAAAATGTGGATTTACTTTCACATAAGTTCCTAAACGACTGATTTTAGTAATAATCATACTCAATCCCCCTTTCTTTATTTTTTATTTAAGAGCAGCAACGAAGCGTTCTGTAATCTCTTTTGGTCTAGTAATAGCGCCACCTACAACGATGCCTCGCACTCCATATCCCAGGATTTGTTTGGCTTGTTCTGGTGTATGAATTTTCCCTTCGGCAATGACATCCACTCCTGCATCACAGAGTTTTTTGATCAATTCAAAATCTGGTCCGTCCACTTTTGGACTATAAGATGTATAGCCTGATAAGGTTGTTCCGACAAAGTCAATTCCTGCTTCTACAGCTGCTAGACCTTCTTCAAAAGTACTTGTGTCAGCCATCAAGAGTTGGTTAGGGTATTTTCCCTTAACCTGACGAATAAATTCTTGAATCTCTAAACCATCGTAGCGTTCACGCTTGGTACAATCCAGAGCAATCACTTCTATGTCGAGTTCTGCTAATTCATCAACCTCTTTCATAGTAGCAGTGATGAAGGGTTCTTGCGGTGGATAATCTCGTTTAATTATCCCAATGATTGGAAGGTTGGTAACCTCCTTGATTTCCTTGATATCGCGAACACTATTTGCTCGGATACCGACTGCTCCACCTTGCTCAGCCGCTTTGACCAGCAAGGGAATGACTCCTCCCGCTTCTGTATAAAGCGGTTCGTGAGGAAGGGCCTGACAAGAAACGATGATTCCATCTTTGATTTGTGCAATCAAGGCTTCTTTAGTAATCTGTGGCATCCTCTTTCCTCCTTTTCCTTGTTCTTATGAGGTCATTATATATCATTTATTAAGCGCTTTCAATACTTTGTGATAGAATAGATTTCAGTTTCAAAAGTATTTTATAGAACAGCTGTTTCTGAAAGTAGTTTCAGAGAGTCATCTATTTTAAATCATTCTTATTAAACTACAAAAAAGAGAGCTCCTGGGCTCTCTCATTACATGCTCCTTTTTTTGTAATCGCCACCACCACTGTAGCATATCTAAGAAAGCAATGCAAGAAAGAAGGGTAATACTCTTCGAAAATCTCTTCAAACCACGTCAACGTCGCCTTGTCGTATATATATGTTACTGACTTCGTCAGTTCTATCTGCAACCTCAAAACAGTGTTTTGAGCAACCTGCGGCTAGTTTCCTAGTTTGCTCTTTGATTTTCATTGGGTCACTTCTAAAACTGACTTCCAATTTTGGGAGAGAGAGGGAAGTTACTTTGAGAAGTTACGCTTTTTTACGAATAAATAGATAGAAGCATTAAATCTAGTCAACCTAGAGGTAAAAATGTGCTATAATGAAAGGAGAAGAAATATGACTGTACGTCATCCGGGCATCAGCCCAACCAATGACTTGGTTGCTAAGAAAATCTTTAGCAATCCAGAAGTCACTTGTCAATTTATTCGCGATATGCTGGACTTACCAGCTAAAAATGTAACTATTTTAGAGGGAAGCAATATTCACGTCTTGCCTTCCCTGCCTTACTCAGCGCAGGATTTTTACACTAGTATAGACGTCTTGGCAGAGTTGGACAATGGCACCCAAGTGATCATTGAGATTCAGGTGCATCATCAGAATTTTTTCATTAATCGTTTATGGGCTTATCTGTGCAGTCAGGTCAATCAAAATCTTGAAAAAATTCGTCAACGTGAAGGTGATACACACCAGAGTTACAAGCATATCGCTCCTGTCTACGCCATTGCAATTGTGGACAGCAACTACTTTCAGGATGATTTAGCCTTTCACAGTTTTAGTATGCGAGAGGATACGACAGGTGAGGTTTTGACAATTACAAACAACAGGCAGGAAAACCATCTAGTCAAGATGGCGTTCTTAGAACTAAAAAAATACAGAGAAACCAGCAAGGATAGCGTTCGCAAACCGTGGTTGGAGTTTTTTGGGAATAAACCCTTTACCCAACAACCCGAGCGAGCCATCAGCCAGGCAGACCAACTGCTAGACTACAAGAGCTGGTCCGAGGAGGACAGGAAAATGTTTAGTCAACTACGTATGCGTGAAGAACAGGCATTATTGGCTCATGATTATGCCTTGGAAACTGCTAGGGCAGAAGGGATTGAACAGGGACTGGAGCGTGGAAAAGTTGAAGGAAGTTTGTCTATGCTACTAAATCTAGTCCGTCAAGGTCTTTTGCCTTCTGAAGTTGCCAGTCAACAGTTGGGTATGACTGTCTCTGAGTTTGAAGAACTATTGAAAGAGCATCATAAATAAGAACTAAAAAATATAGAGAAACCAGTAAGGACAGGGTTCGCAAGCCGTGGTTGGAGTTTTTGTAAATCATTAAATCAATGACAGATTTTTCCGTAATAGATGGAAGAATCTGTTTTTTAGTTATGCTAGATGTGGGTTCTGAAATAGTAAGATATGGTGTATTGAAATAAGATAAGAACAAAGAAATTAGGAAAGTCAAATTATAGTTAAATGAAATAAAAACTGAACAAATTAATTGCGGAATTCAAACTAATTTCTAACAATGTTTTAGAAAACTCGGTGGACTATTTCGGATTCAATCTACTATAATTTCTAGAATTTTTTTAGAATCCGCAGTGTGCTATTTTAGATTCAATAAATTGTGCTTTTAGAAACGAAAAAAGAGCATTTCGCTCTTTTTTCTCCTATCCAGTCTTAGCTTTTTACTTCTTTCTTTTGGAAAGTGGTTTTGTAATTTACTTTAATCGTTACTGTCATGTGAGAGGCCTCGTTTCTTTTTGATGACTCTAGTATAAGGGCCAAACCTGAAAGCTAGCTTAAGATTTCCTTAGAGAAAGCTTAATCTAAATGTTCTTTCTTTTCCATATGAAGGGCAATCATGCGCCATTCTGGATCCTCTTTCCAACCTTCCATAGAACTAATATAGCTGGCAACCTTTCTAGCCTCTTCTAAAATCGGAAAATCTTCGATAATATCAGCCACTTGGAATTCTGGAAGTCCTGACTGTCTGGTTCCAAAAATTTCACCTGAACCACGCATTTTCAAATCTTCCTCCGCAAGGACAAAACCATTAGTGGTTTCTGTCATAATGCGCATGCGATCTTTCCCAGAATCCGTCTTGGGATTAGCAACGAGAACAGCATAGGACTGCTTGTCCCCCCGACCGACACGACCTCTGAGCTGGTGAAGCTGGCTGAGCCCGAAGCGATCGGCATCCATGATGATCATAACTGTCGCATTTGGAACGTTAACCCCGACCTCGATAACCGTCGTTGAAACCAGAATATCCGTTTTTCTCTCTTTGAAATCCTGCATGATCTGGTCTTTTTCATCACTCTTCATTTTACCATGTAGAAGAGCTACCTCTGCCTTTCCTGCAAAATGCGCCGTCAATTCCTCTGATAAGGCAATGGCATTTTTCAAATCCAGAGCTTCTGATTCTTCAATCAAGGGAGAGATGACATAGGCTTGAGAACCTTTTTGGATTTCCCCCTCTAACCAAGTCAGGACCTGAGCTAGTTGCTCATGTTTGATCCAGCGCGTCACAATGGGTTTTCGACCTGCTGGCATCTGGTCGATAATGGAAACATCCATATCTCCAAAGGCTGTGATGGCTAGCGTCCGTGGAATGGGAGTCGCCGTCATCATGAGGACATCTGGATTGTCTCCTTTTTCCCGTAAAATCCGCCTTTGCCCCACACCAAAACGGTGCTGCTCATCGATGATAATCAAACCCAGGCGATTATAATCCACCCCATCCTGAATCAGAGCGTGGGTTCCGATAATCAAATCAGCATCACCCTTGGCAATAGTCTCCAAAACTTCTCTCTTTTCTGCAGCTTTCAAGGAACCTGTCAAAAGAGCCAGTTTCAAGTCTGGAAAGAGGTTCTGTAAACTCTCAAAGTGTTGCTCTGCGAGGATTTCTGTTGGTACCATTAGGGCAGCCTGATAACCAGCTGTCACCGCCGCAAACATAGCCAAGCCAGCAACTACTGTTTTTCCGCTCCCCACATCCCCTTGTAGGAGACGATTCATGTGGTGGTCCGACTTCATGTCAGTCAAAATTTCCTGTAAACTCTTTTCTTGAGCTTGAGTCAGGGCAAATGGCAGACTTTCTTTAACAGCTGACACTTTTTCCTGAGACCAGTCCAGAACCAGACCGCTTCCCTGAACTCTATTTTCAGATTTGAGCGTTTGCAATTGCATTTGGAAATAAAAGAGTTCCTCAAACTTGATACGGCGAAGAGCCTGCTTGTATTCTCCCAAATCCTTTGGAAAATGCATAGCTCGGACTGCCTGACAACGGGACATGAGTTTGTATTTGTCCAGCAAAGACTGGGGAAGATTTTCCTCAATCAAGAGGTCCAATCCCTGATCAAAAGCCGTCTTAATAACCTTGACCAGACTGGCCTGACTGATTCCCTGAGCCAAGCGATAAACAGGTTGGAGGTCATCTTCCACCTGAGCTAGGACCTTCATCCCTGTCAGACTAGCCTTGGCGCGGTCCCATTTTCCAAAAACAGCAAGGGTTGCTCCCAACTCTATTTTATCAGCTAGATAGGGCTGGTTAAAGAAATTCACCGCAAAAACGACTTCTCCCTGCTTGAGGCTAAAGCGTAGGCGATTACGCTTGAAACCATAGTACTGGACACTAGCAGGAGTCACGACTTGACCAGAAAGAACCGCCTTTTCACCGTCTTCCAGTTCCAGCACTTGCTTTGTCTTGAAGTCTTCATATCGGAAAGGAAAGTAGAGCAAGAGGTCTTGCAAGTTTTCAATTCCTAGTTTGGCGTATTTTTCTGCTGACTTTGGTCCCACACCAGGTAAGACATGCAAGGGTTGATGTAGATTCATGCTCCACTCCTTTCTTTTCTAATAATATTCTCTCGGAATGCGGTCGCTGAGAAGACAAACCACTTCATAGTTAATGGTTCCACTGTAGGTCGCTACCTGAGTAGCTGTGATCTCCTTGCCCCCGTTAGAACCAATCAAAGTTACCTTGGTTCCGAGTGGGTAAGCCTTAGGAAGACGAATGGTGATTTGGTCCATAGAAACCCGACCGACGATTGGGCAAGCTTGGCCATCTACCAATACAGAAAAATTCTGCATGTCTCGTGTCCATCCATCTGCATAGCCAATTGGTACCGTCGCGATGACTTGCTCACTATCTGCCTGATAGGTAGCTCCGTAGCCCATACAAGCTCCAGCTGGAACTGTCTTGACATGGACCATAGCAGACTCCAAGGTCAAGGCTGGTTTCAAGTCATAGGGCAAGTCCAAGACCTCTCCGCTAGGGTTAAGACCATACATAGCATCTCCCATACGAACCGCATTGAAAATAGTCTCTGCATGCCAAAGAGTCGTTGCCGAGTTGCTAGCATGTACCAGCTCTGGAAGACCTTTCATACTAGCCAAAATAGCTTTAAAGCGTTCTAACTGGGCATTAAAGTAGTCATCTGATTCCTCGTCTGCAGTAGCAAAGTGGGTAAAAATCCCTTCAACACGAGCACCATGTTGTTGGAGCAAGTCTTGAGCCTGATCAGCTTCACTAGCCTCTCGAAAACCAATCCGTCCCATTCCTGAATCAATCTTGAGGTGGACTGTCAATCCAGTTAGCTCCGCTTCCTTATCTAAGAGTGCTTGAATCCACTCCAGTCCAGCCACAGTCAAGGTGATGTCATATTCTTTAGCTAGAGCAACTGCTTCGATTTCAGAAACTCCTAAAATAAGGATTTTCTTGCTGAGTCCAGCCTGTCTGAGTTCAATGGCTTCATCTATATTCGAAACGCAAAAACCATCGACATCATCTTGAATAGCCTTGGCAACGGCAACAGCTCCATGCCCATAAGCATTGGCCTTGACCACTGCAAATTTGAGCGTTCCCTCGGGGATATGAGCTCCCATTTGTTGAATGTTTTGTTGAATAGCTCCCAGATGAATCAGAGCCTTGGTTGGTCTATGTGGACTAGCTTTCATGATTTTCCTCCAAAATGACACTGGCTGTCACAAACTGATCTGTATGGCTGATAGACAGCCAAATCTTTCCTGAAAATGGTGACCGACTAAAATAAGGCGCCCCGCGTTCATTGTTCAAGACTTCTAAATCCTGAAAACCGAGCTTGCCAATACCCGTTCCCATAGCCTTGGAAAAGGCCTCCTTAGCCGACCACCGACCAGCCAAATATTCAATCTGCCTGCGCCCTTTGAGACTGGTGAAGCGCTCCATTTCCTTAGCGGTCAGCACGCGCTTAGCAAAGCCTTCATGTCGTGTAACTGCGCTTTCTATCGAAGCCAATTCTTCGATGTCAATTCCGTGTCCAACTATCATTCTCATCAAAAGGAGTTGAGATCCCCCAACTCCATCCTTTTCACTTATTTTGTCAAGGTAGCATAAATCTCTTCTACCAAGGCCTCTGTATTTTCCCAACCTAGACAAGGATCGGTAATGGAGCAACCAAAGACCTCTGGTTGGTTTTGACGACCATCTGCTAGGTAAGATTCAATCATAAAGCCTCGAACTATCTTTTTAATCTTCTCATTCCAGTCACGATTTTGCAAGGTCTGGCGAACAATTCGAATCTGCTCCATATATTGCTTGCCTGAATTATCATGGTTGGTATCAATGAGAATAAAGGGATTTTCAAGTCCCATGGCTTCATAGCGTTCAATGGCATTTAGCAAGGTTTCATAGTAAAAGTTAGGCTCATTTTTCCCATATTCATTAACTGCACCACGAAGGATGACGTGAGCCAAGGGATTTCCTGAAGTCTCAACTTCTTGACCATGGAAGAGGAAGGTTTGTTTGTTTTGGGCGGCATAGATACCGTTAAACATAACACCCAAATTTCCAGAGGTTGGATTTTTCATCCCGACTGGTGCATCAATCCCTGAAGCCACAAAACGGTGCTCTTGGTCTTCCACAGAACGAGCCCCCACAGCATGGTAGCTGACCAAATCATCTACCAAGACCAAATTTGACGGATAAAGCATCTCGTCTGCCGTTGTCAAACCTGTCTCTGTAATGACGCGATAGTGCAACTGGCGCACAGCCTGCAAACCGTTAATCAGGCTTGGAGCCTTAGAGGTATCTGGTTGGTGAACCAGACCTTTATAGCCGTCTCCGTTGGTGCGAGGTTTAGCTGTATAAACACGCATAACCATGAAAATCTTGTCCGCCACCTTCTTCTGCAAGGCGGATAAACGGCGGGCATATTCCAAGACAGCCTCTTCATTATCAGAAGAGCAAGGACCAATCACCAAAAGGATCCGGTCATCTTCTCCTGAAATGATGTCTGCCATTTCTCTATCACGACGCTCCTTTAGTCGCAAGGCTTCCGCAGACAATTGGGTTTCTGCTTTGATTGCTTCAATATCAATTTCTTGACCTTTTTCAATAAATGCCATCTTATTCTCCTAGCGTTTGGTAGATTTCTCTGACGAGGGCTTCCGTATTATCCCAGCCAAGACAAGGGTCTGTGATAGACTTGCCAAATACTTCCGGTTCGTTTTGACGGCCGTCTTCTAGATAAGACTCAATCATAAAGCCACGAACGTACTGCTTGATTTTTTCATTCCAATCACGGTTAATCAAGGTCTGGCGGACAATTCGAATCTGGTCCATATATTGCTTACCAGAGTTGTCATGATTGGTATCCACAATGATAAAGGGATTTTCCAAGCCCATCTTCTCATACTGAGCAATGGTATCCATCAAATTATCATAGTAGTAGTTAGGAATATTCTTACCATACTCATTGATCGCTCCACGAAGAATGGCATGCGAAAGCGGGTTCCCAGTTGTTTCCACTTCTTTTCCTAGGAAAAGGAAACTTTGTTTGTTTTGAGCAGCATAAATCCCATTAAACATAACATTGAGATTTCCAGAGGTTGGATTTTTAAACCCAGTCGCAAAATCTGCCCCACTTGCCACAAAGCGGTGTTGCTGGTCTTCAACTGAACGGGCACCAACCGCCATGTAAGAAATCAAATCATCTACAAGCGGAAGATTTTCAGGATAAAGCATTTCATCAGCTGTCGTCATACCTGTTTCCGTGATGACACGATAGTGAAGATGGCGCACGGCTTTGATTCCGTTGATAAGACTAGGCGCTTCTGTCGCATTAGGCTGGTGAATCAAGCCCTTATAGCCATCTCCGTTGGTACGGGGTTTGGCAGTATAAACACGCATAACCATAAAGATACGGTCTGCTACTTCTTCTTGCAAAGCTGCCAAACGCTTAGCGTACTCAAGAACAGCTTCTTCATTGTCAGATGAGCATGGCCCGATTACCAAGAGAATCCGTTGGTCTTCTCCACGTATAATGGCTTCTAGCTCTTGATCACGCTGTGATTTTCTCTCTAAAGCTTGACCTTCTAATTTTGATAAGGCACGAACTTCTTCAATATTAATTTTAGGACTTTTTGCTGTAAATACCATAACTCATCTCCTTATAAAGCAAACGGATACCAAGTAAAAATTTACTTTTCACAAGGTATCCGCCTCTAAACTATCTCATTTTATTGTCTTTTACCGTGACAGTTTTTAAACTTCTTACCAGAACCACATGGGCAAAGTTCATTCCGTCCAATCTGACTCAAATCCAAATCTTCTGGTATATTTGCTTGGTGGGCAGCGATATTGCGGGTCGCTGTTGTACTGATATGGTGTTCTGCTTGTGGTCTTTCTTGTTCATGAATTTGGGCTTTCATCATCAAACGTGTCACATCAAACTCAATCGAACCAATCATATCATTAAACATACGGAAACCTTCTGCCTGATACTCAACAACAGGGTTGTTCTGAGCATAACCACGAAGTCCAACCGCATTACGCAATTGATCGAGGGCATCGATATGATCTGTCCACTTGTTATCTACCACTCGTAGAATCAAGACTTTTTGGAATTCTTTAACTGCTTCTTCATCACGTAGTTTTGAAACCTGACTATCATAAACTTGCAAGGCACGTTGGAAGAGTTCTTCCTTAATAGCCTTATCAGACAAGCCTGACAAGTCTTCGATTGCAATCGAATCTTCAGGAAGCAAGTTGTACTTAGCAAAGTTCAAAATTGCTTCTAGTTTTTCATCTTGTTTCGCACGCGCATGACCATCAACGACACGACCAATTGTACGTTTGATCATAGCCTGAATTTCGGGTGCCAAGTCACGGTCTGCAGTGATGACATCGTAACGTTGAGCGTAGATAATCTCACGTTGTTCACGCATGACATCGTCGTATTGAAGGACTTGTTTACGAGTATCGTAGTTATTTCCTTCGACACGTTTTTGTGCTGCTTCAACCTGACGCGTCAACATACGAGACTCAATGGCCTCTTCAGACATATTCAAGCGTTCAAAGATTCCCTTCAAGCGTTCAGAACCAAAACGTTTCATCAAATCATCTTCAAGAGATAGGTAGAATTGTGACTCACCTGGGTCTCCTTGACGACCTGAACGTCCACGAAGCTGGTTATCGATACGACGGCTTTCATGACGTTCTGTACCAATAACACAAAGTCCACCCAATTCGCGAACCCCTTCACCAAGCTTGATGTCGGTACCACGACCGGCCATGTTAGTCGCAATGGTAACAGCACCACGTTGACCAGCATTCATGATGATTTGGGCTTCTTTATAGTGGTTTTTGGCATTCAAGACCTCGTGAGGAACGCCAGCTGCGACTAATTTCTTAGAAATATAGTCACTGGTTTCAACCGCTACTGTACCAACCAAGACTGGTTGACCTTTTTGGTAACGAGCCTTAACATCTTCGACAACCGCCTTAAACTTAGCCTCGATACTTGCATAAAGAAGGTCTGAGTGGTCAATACGTTGAACAGGACGGTTGGTTGGGATTGGAATAACACGAATGTTGTAAATTTCACGGAATTCTTCTTCCTCAGTCTTACCTGTACCCGTCATACCAGACAATTTCTTGTACATACGGAAAAGGTTTTGGTAAGTGATTGAGGCAGATGTCTTGGTTTCATCCTGAATTGGCACACCTTCTTTGGCTTCAATAGCTTGGTGCAATCCATCAGAATAACGACGACCTTCCATAGTACGACCCGTAAATTGGTCAACGATCAAGATTTCTTGTTCTTCGCTCACCACATAGTCAATATCGAGAAGCATAATGTAGTTGGCACGAAGGGCGTTATCGATAAAGTGAGTCAGAGCTACGTTTTCGATGTCATAGAGATTGTCAAGCTTGAAGTAGCTTTCAGCCTTGTCAATCCCTGAATCAGACAAACCAATAGTCTTAGACTGCACATCGATGATGTAGTCGTCTTTGTCCAAAGATTTTACATAGTGGTCTGCCATGTGGTAGAGCTGACTGGTTTCAACTGCATTAGCACCTGATACGATCAAAGGTGTACGGGCCTCGTCAATCAAGATAGAGTCAACCTCATCGACCAAGGCATAGTTAAGCGGACGTTGTACCATGTTTTCAGCACGAACAACCATGTTGTCACGAAGGTAGTCAAATCCGATTTCTGAGTTGGTTGAGTAAGTAATATCACACTCATAGGCTTCTTTTTTCTCCATTGGAGATTTGGCAGCCAAGTTAATCCCTACTGACAAGCCAAGCCAAGAATACAATTCACCCATCTCAGTCGCATCACGTTCTGACAGGTATTCGTTAACCGTAACTACGTGAACCCCTTTACCTGAAAGAGCATTGAGGTATACCGGCATGGTCGCAGTCAATGTTTTTCCTTCCCCTGTACGCATCTCTGGCACGTCACCATGGTGAAGAACGATTCCCCCCATTACCTGAACCTTATATGGGAAGAGACCTAGGACACGTTTGGCACCCTCACGGACAACCGCAAATGCTTCATAAAGCAATGAATCCAGTGATTCTCCATTTTGATAACGTTCTTTAAATTCAACTGTTTTTGCTTTTAGTTGGTCATCTGTCAAAGCAGCCATTTGGTCTTCGTATTTGAAAACCTTGTCAGCCATCTTTTCCAGACGACGGATTTCTCCTTTATCATTTTCGATAATTGTTTTTAAAATATTAGCCATGTTTTTCCTTACTTTAAATTCCGAATATTTTAGAATGTTCTTTTAATTTTAGCACAATTACTGATTATTTTCAAGGAAGAATCCCCATTTTGAAAAGGAAAAAGAGGCTAGTTTCCAAGCTAACCTCTCTGACTTTTATGATACTTTAATTGCCAAAAATCGGCAAAATCGCAAATAGGATAAATAGATTAATCCAAAGAGAAAAACAGCAGATCAATCCAAAAACAAAGAGACTGACTTTCTTGGACAGCAAGGCCATCAAAATAGACAGAATACCAAAAACTAGCAAGACTTTCTGTATGCTGAAGAGGTCAATCTTTCCCCCCAGAATCGGACTGCCCCAAGGAAGAAAGAAGAAAGCAATCCAGATCAACAGAACTAAACCAATATAAACCTTAGAATAGCGTGTAATAAATGATTTTAGATGTGCCATAAGCTACCTCCTATAAAAAAACCATATAAATCAATGCTTTCCACCTTTTGACTTCCCTAACTCCCGTCTCAATCGAAACATGTTTTTGAAAAAGATGTAGTCCAACCAGTCACTACCTAGAGATAAGATTATCAAAAGAAACCAAACACCCCAAGCACTAGCATCTGAATCATGATTTAGAACAAAAGGGAAAAATAAGAATGAAAAAATTGTCATATCCAAGCTAAACAGAGCTAAAAGGGAAATATAAATCCAGTAAAAATAGTAGAAGATTGGGAAAATTTTACTGTTTCTTTCAGCATTGTCTATCCAATAGAAAAAATAAAAACAAGGAAATAAGAGTATCAAATGAAACCAATTAAAGGACAATCTCATCATCGACACCTCCTCTTTAAAATTGTTTTCTTTAGTTTCGTTCTATTAAATGTTATTACCAATATAAATCAATGCCTTCCACCTTTAGACTTCCCGAGTTCTCGTCTCAAGCGAAGCATTTTTTTGAAACAGAAATAAGTTAACCTATTCAGACCAATAGCTAGCAGAATAAAAAGAAACCAAATGCCCCATAACTTGATATCTGTCACATTTCTCAAGACGATATTGAAAAACAGAACTGAAATAACTGTCCAAGCAAGGCTAAAAAGAGCATAGAGGGGGATGTAAAACCAGTAAAAATAGTAAAAAATTGGGAAAAATTTACTATCTCTATTGGCCTTTTCAATCCAGCTGAAAAAGTAAAACCAGGGAAATAGGATTATCAATTTAAACAAATGTTTCATCACCAGCCCCCTCTATTTGATAGCGTTTTCTTCAACTTCATTCTATCAAAAAAATCTGGAAATGTCATTCCAGATTCTACTTTTTTATTTACGTTTTCTTGCGATGAGATGGATTGGGGTTCCCTCAAAGACAAAGGCCTTGCGGATTTGATTTTCCAAGAAACGCAGGTAAGAAAAGTGCATGAGTTCTTCTTCGTTGACAAAGATAACAAAGGTTGGTGGTTTGGTTGCCACTTGGGTCGCATAGAAAATCTTAAGGCGTTTTCCTTTGTCTGTCGGTGTTGGGTTGATGGCAATAGCATCCATAATCACATCGTTCAAGACAGCTGATGGGATACGTGTGTTTTGACTTTCGCTGATTTGCTTGATCATCTCAGGCAGTTTGTGGAGACGTTGCTTAGTCAAGGCTGATACAAAGATAATCGGTGCGTAAGGCAGGTATTGGAACTGCTCACGGATATCTTCTTCCCAGTTTTTCATAGTATGGTTGTCTTTTTCAAGCGTATCCCACTTGTTGACCACGATAATCATCCCTTTACCAGCTTCATGGGCAAATCCTGCGATACGCTTGTCGTATTCACGGATGCCTTCTTCCGCATTGATGACCATCAAGACCACATCTGAGCGGTCAATAGCTCGCATGGCACGCATGACAGAGTATTTCTCAGTATTTTCATAAACCTTACCAGACTTACGCATACCAGCCGTATCAATCATGGTAAACTCTTGACCATCTGTATCTGTAAAGTGGGTATCAATGGCGTCACGCGTTGTTCCAGCCACAGGACTGGCAATGACACGGTCTTCTCCCAAGATGGCATTGATCAAGCTTGATTTTCCAACGTTGGGACGACCAATCAAGCTAAACTTAATGACATCTGGGTTTTCTTCTTCATATTCATTTGGAAGATTTTCTACGATGGCGTCTAGCACATCCCCTGTACCGATACCATGGACAGATGAGATAGGCAGTGGTTCACCCAAACCGAGGGCATAGAAATCATAGATATCATTTCGCATCTCAGGGTTGTCCACCTTGTTCACTGCGAGGATAACTGGTTTGTGGGTCTTATAAAGCTTACGGGCTACGTATTCGTCCGCATCGGTAATTCCTTCCTTACCAGACACGACAAAGACGATAACATCGGCTTCTTCCATGGCAATTTCTGCCTGGTGCTTGATTTGTTCCATGAAAGGAGCATCGACATCATCGATTCCTCCTGTATCAATCATGCTAAAAGAGCGATTGAGCCACTCACCCGTTGCATAGATACGGTCACGTGTTACTCCTTCGACATCTTCTACAATGGAGATTCGCTCACCAGCGATCCGATTAAATAGGGTTGATTTCCCAACATTGGGACGTCCTACAATGGCAATAGTTGGTAGGGCCATAATTTCTCACTTTCTACAATAATTTCTTCTGTTCAAGATTTTTTCTAGTTGAGTTTGGTTCTGCTTGTCCAAACTGTTCTGCTAGACGCTGACTCCAGCTTGTGGTTGCACGCGCCCCAGCATAGTCCGCCTGTACACGGTCATAAGCTTGAATTGCATCAGTTGACTGTTCTTGGTATTCTTCCTCAAAGACAACATTCTCCAATGGCAGTCTTGGCTTCACATCATGATGTTGATTTGGCACACCTAGTGCCATCCCAAAGACAGGATAGGTGTAGTCAGGCAGGTTAAAAAGCTCTGCCACTTCTTCTGACTTGTATCGAACCAAACCGATAATCACACCACCATAGCCCAAGCTTTCAGCTGCCAGCAGGGCATTTTGACCAGCAAGAGCCGCATCGACTGAACTAATCAGGAGACCTTCCACACCTTGGGGCTGGAATAAATCGGTATGAAGTCGGGCTCCCTTTTCTGCACGGTTCAAATCTCCGACAAAGAGAAGGAAAACAGCTGACTGGCGAATGGCTTCTTGAGGCACCAATTCATACAAGGCATCTTTCTTCTCTTGACTTCGTACCACAATCACAGAATAGGATTGGAAATTCTTCCAAGACGAAGCCATCTGGGCTGCTGTCAGGATTTCAGTCAAGTCTTCCTGAGGAAGACCTTGCTCTTTAAATCTGCGCACTGAAGTGTGAGCCTTCATTAATTTAATAGTTTCTGTCATCGACGGTTTACTCCTTCTAAACGAGTCTCCTCAGCCAAATAACGGATGCGTTCCATGACGCGTCTGGCTTCCCAGGTTTCGTCATTTCCATGTTTCCCTTTAGCGAAATGCTGCTCCAATTCTTCAAAGTTGAAGTTGGAGGTGAAAAAGGTCGGTAAATTTTCCTGCATCCGATATTGGAGAATAACCTGCAGGATTTCGTCACGCACCCAAGCTGTTGATTTCTCGGCACCAATATCATCTAAAATCAGGACTTCAGAAAGCTTAATCTCATCTACCAAGGTCTTAACATTCCCATCACCAATAGCATTTTTGACATCAATGACAAAACTAGGATAGTGGAGGAGAGTAGATGAAACACCACGTTTTTCTGATAAATCATGGGCTAGGGTAGCCACCATGAAACTTTTACCCACACCAAAGTCTCCATATAAATAAAGACCTTTTCGAATAGCTGGATATTGCTCCACGAAGGCTAATAGCTTCTCAAAAACTGGCAAGCGACCCAAATCATCCAAGTCTACTTGAGCCAAACTAGCTTTCTTGAGAGTGGCTGGCAGATTGATTAACTTGAGGCGGTTCTTAATAGCCGCTTCTTTTTCAGCTGCGATTAGTTCAGGAGTTTCTTCATATGAAACGTCCGCATAACCATGATTCATAACCAAAATCGGCTTGTAGCCTTTGGCAATATAATCCGTATCACCACGGAGAAACTTGTCACGCTCGGTGATGTACTGATTAAACTTGGAGATACTGCGATTCAATTCCTCTGGAGTCAAGGATTCTTGCTGGATAAAGGCCGCAACATCAGGGTCCTTCATGATTTTCTGGACCAAATCTTGATAATGAAAACGGCTAGGTTGACGTTTGAGTACATCTCCGACACTTTCCATCTAATCTCCTCCTTTTTCTAATCGAGCTAATAGTTCTTGTTTCTTACGTTCTAGTTCCAGACGAGTTTCCTCGCTGGTTTCATTCTTATAATCTGGATTACTCCACTTAGGTACATTGGACTTGGCAGGACTAGGGGTACTGCTTTTTTGAGCCTGATTCTTCTGCCCTCGCTCACGGATGCGCAATACTGCCTCTTCTGCTGAATGAATCTTTTGATAGGCATAGTCATTGGCTACCTTCATGGCATATTTCTCATTGATATTTGCCGAATCAACCTTATTAAAGGTCAATAAGAGAATGATATTAATGACTTCGTCCAGCAAGCCCAAGCCAGCCATCTGTTGCAAGAGTTCTCTTTCTGTTTGGGTGATGGTTCCCTTGCGCGTTTGCTTGATTTCTGCCAGGAACTGCAGGGCAGTTTTACTTTTAGCTTCTTTGATAATGGTCGCTTCCTTAGGACTAAAGTCAGAAGAAACAGGTTTTTGAGCAATTATTTCCCGCATGCGTTTGGTTGAAATAACCTTGGAAACAGCTGTTGACTTAGCCAATTGATAGGTTTCAAACCAAGTCCATTTCTTCTCCTCGGCAATGGCAAAGAGGTTTAAGACATCGGACTGCTCATCCGCAAAGCGAAGCCCATCTCGAGCCATAAGCTGACGAAAATGGTCTAAGTCAAAATCGTTGGCCACTTTCTTCTTGAGACCAAGGTCTTCTTGATTTCCTAGTTCTGCCAAGTCTGGAAAGACTTGATTGAGTGAGACAGGTCTTTCTTGACCCTCAGCACTCTCAACTTTCAAATCCTCCACAGCTGCATCACCAATTTTTTTCTCTAAAAGTCTGCGATAAACAGGGTGCTCCAAGAAATCTTGACTTGAAAGAGGAGCATGGATAACTATCTGATAGGTATCACCCTTTTGATAGAGGGTCAAGAGATTAAAAGCAGATAGGATTTTCAAAGATTTTAAAAGTCTGTCCATCCCAAAATTGAGATGATTGAGAATGCTTGAAAAGAGGTATTCCTTTCTACCATTATCCCAAAAACTAATCGTATAAAGATAAAGGCTCAGTGCCTCCTGACCGATAATCGGGAGGTAGCACTGTACCAGAGATGAGGTATCTTGCGACACCCGATTATTCTTTAGATAAGAAAAACGGTCAATTGGCTTCATTTATCTTTCCTTTTTC
Source organism: Streptococcus mitis (assembly GCF_946188375.1). GTDB lineage: Bacteria > Bacillota > Bacilli > Lactobacillales > Streptococcaceae > Streptococcus > Streptococcus mitis_CX. Next base: position 69,278 of record NZ_CAMHUS010000003.1, on the reverse strand, counting down.
TTTTTAGAGGACTGGGTGATTTGTTGGAGCAGGCTCTCTAGCTCACTGACATCCTTAAAACTACGATAGACACTGGCAAAACGCACATAGGTAATCTCATCCAACTCAGCCAACTCCTCCATGACGAGTGAACCAATGTCCTCACTTTGAATTTCGTTTTCATTTCGACCACGGAGTTTCTGTTCGATACGATTGACTACCATGTTGATTTCATCACTTGACACAGGACGTTTCTGGGCTGAGCGGATAATCCCATTAAAGATTTTATCTCTGGAGAATTGTTCCCGTGTACCATCTTTTTTAACAACCACTAAGGTTCTTTCTTCTACCCGTTCGTAGGTTGTAAAACGGTGCTGGCATTCATCGCACTCACGTCTTCTACGAATAGTGTTCCCTTCTTCTGCTTGGCGACTATCGATAACACTTGACTTGGTAGCCCCACATTTTGGACAACGCATCCTTTCCCTCCTTATCGTTTTCTTTTCATTATACCATTTTTTAAACGATTCCCAAAACAATTCTTCTTTTTGCTTGACAAGTTTTTTGTTTTGTTGTATTATTTAATTAAGACAAAGATGTAAAAGAAAGGAGACCAAGATGTCCTGGACATTTGACAACAAAAAACCCATCTATTTACAGATTATGGAGAAAATCAAGCTTCAGATTGTTTCCCATACACTGGAACCCAATCAACAACTTCCAACCGTGAGAGAGCTAGCTAGCGAGGCAGGTGTCAATCCCAACACCATCCAAAGAGCCTTGTCAGACCTTGAACGAGAAGGATTTGTCTACAGCAAGCGCACAACTGGACGATTTGTGACAGAGGATAAGGAGCTAATCACCCAATCGCGCAAACAATTATCAGAAGAAGAATTGGAACACTTCGTTTCCTCCATGACCCATTTTGGCTATGAAAAAGAAGAACTACCAGGCGTAGTCGGCGATTATATTAAAGGAGTTTAAGCCTATGTCATTACTAGCATTTGAAAATGTATCCAAATCTTATGGAGCAACACCAGCCCTTGAAAATGTTTCTCTTGACATCCCAGCTGGAAAAATTGTTGGTCTCCTTGGGCCAAACGGCTCAGGAAAAACAACCTTGATTAAACTAATCAATGGCCTCTTACAACCAGATCAAGGACGTGTCCTCATCAACGACATGGACCCAAGTCCAGCAACCAAGGCCATCGTAGCTTATTTGCCGGATACGACCTATCTCAATGAGCAAATGAAGGTCAAAGAAGCCCTAACCTACTTCAAAACCTTCTATAAAGATTTCAATCTTGAACGCGCCCATCATCTACTTGCAGACCTGGGCATTGATGAAAATAGTCGTCTCAAGAAACTGTCAAAAGGAAACAAGGAAAAGGTACAACTGATTTTGGTTATGAGCCGTGATGCTCGTCTCTATGTTCTGGACGAACCCATTGGAGGTGTAGACCCAGCAGCCCGTGAGTATATTCTCAATACCATTATCAACAACTACTCCCCAACTTCTACCGTTTTGATTTCTACCCACTTGATTTCTGATATCGAGCCAATCTTGGATGAAATTGTCTTCCTCAAAGACGGAAAAGTCGTCCGTCAAGGAAATGTAGATGATATTCGCTATGAGTCAGGTGAATCCATTGACCAACTCTTCCGTCAGGAATTTAAGGCCTAAGCAAAGGAGATTATTATGTTTTGGAATTTAGTTCGCTACGAATTTAAAAATGTTAACAAGTGGTATTTAGCTCTCTACGCTGCTGTTCTCTTCCTCTCTGTTCTTATTGGAATTCAGACACAATCCTTAATCAAACTACCTGAAAAAAATCTATCTGTTCTACTTTTTTTTCTATCTACTGTCTTTGGTGGTTTGATGGTTACACTTGTGATTTCAACTATCTTCTTGATTATTAAACGATTCAAAGGAAGTGTCTATGACCGACAAGGATATCTGACTTTAACCTTGCCAGTTTCTGAACACCATATCATCACAGCCAAACTAATCGGTGCCTTTATCTGGTCGTTGATTAGCACTGCTGTCTTACTCCTATGTATCTATATTATCTTATTGTCAACAAATTCTGATGCAGTTCAACTTTCTACTCTTCTGTCATTTGTTGCAGAACATTTTACCGGCTTTAGTCTTACTGTCTTATCCTTCCTACTAAATACCATCTCAGGAATCCTCTGCATCTACTTGGCTATTTCCATCGGACAACTGTTCAATGAATACCGTACCGCACTAGCCATTGTAGCTTATATCGGTATCCAAATCGTCATTGGATTTGTAGAAGTCTTCTTCAATACCAGTGCGAACTTCTATGTCAATTCACTTGCAGGGTTTAATGATAATTTCTATATGGGAGCAAGTACGAGTATTATTGAAGAACTCATATTCATAGCTATATTTTACCTCGGAACCTACTACATCTTGAGAAACAAGGTTAATTTGCAATAGTTTTAAAGTCTAGCGACAATAACTCGCTAGACTTTTTTCGTTCTCAGGACTTACATTTTTATATGAAGTATTTAATAAAAAGGAGTATAATGACTTTAAAACTAATTACATGTATATCGATAGGGAGGTCAACTCTTTATGCTGAGAAGATTTGTTACTAAGAAGCACCTCGTACTTTACTTCTTTTCTATTGCCATTACTTGGCTGGAAGCGATTATCACGCCAGCCCTTGTTCAGAATATTGTTACCAGTTTTACCAATCAAGAGCTAGGCCTTCTTTGGAAAGTTTTGATTTTGGGAATCCTTGGAAACCTCATCCTCTTACTAGGCTTAGCTGGGAAACGCTATTACTACGCTCGTTTGATTACTGACTTCAAATATGGAATCAAGAGTGCTATTTTCAAGCGATTTTTAAACAGTTATGAGATTGATGAAAAGGATATTTTGTCCGACCTAGAAAATGACGTCAAGCAACTAGAAGAAAGCTATATTGAGCCAACGGTCATCATCATTTCTTCTCTTGGCTTCACAACTGTGTCCATTCTCTATGCCCTATGGACTAATTTTTACCTAGGCTTGATTTTCATCCTCTTCTACTCCTTTCCTGTACTCTGCAGTGCTATCGGATCAAAGCGTTTGGACTCACTTTCTGAAAAGCGGTCCACTGTTAACCAGAGCTACTTAGCAAGCTTGACAAATTTTATTGGTGGTAGCCAACAAATTCGCCATTATCAGGGACAAGACTACTTTTTTACTCGCTACCAAAAACAATTACAAACCAGTCTAGATGCCGAAATCAACTATGAAAAACAACGCACTTTAAACAGTCTCTTGATCAATAGCATCGATGCCTTTTGTTCTGTCACACCAATCGTCATCGGTGGCTTTATGACCTACTATAGTTATTTAGATGCGGCGAGTTTTGTGGCTATCTATCTAGTTTCCCATAATATCGGCTATCAATTCCAAGAGTTGGCTTACTTTACCAACACCCGAAAAGCGACTCGAACTCTTCTCAACAAATACCAAAAACTTTTGAACCAGTCTGATCCCATCTCGCCTAGAAGCATAGAAAATATTTTCCCTATCCAACTTGACACCATCTCCCTTGAAAAAGAGGGGAATAGCCTCTTGTCTCCGATTTCCATACACATCAAGCAAGGAGAAAAAATTGCCATTATCGGGGAAAGTGGCTCTGGTAAAACAACCCTGCTCAATATCATTCATGGAGAAGAGACACCAACAAGTGGTCAGATTAGCTTTGCTGGTCAGAACCTGTCACGTCAAGAAATCACAAGTATTAGTTCCTATATTCTCCAAGATAGCCATTGCTTTGACACGCTATCTCTGGAAGACAATATCCTTCTAGGACTGGATAAAAATCCAGAGACTTTAAATCATATCCTCAAAAAAACAGGATTAGAACATTTGAAAAATCGACCCCTCAGCAATGATAGTCTGTCTGGTGGCGAGAAACAACGCCTAGAAATCGCTCGCTCCCTCTACCATGATAGCCAACTCATCTTAGCAGATGAGATTAAGGCCAATCTTGACTCGGAAAATAGCAGAAAAATTAGCGACTTGCTCTTCTCCCTACCTCAAACAGTCATTGAAGTCATTCACCACTACACGGAAGAAGACTTAAAACACTATGACCAAGTCATTCACTTAAGCAAAGAAAAGTAAAAGCCTATAACATACGATTTTAAAAAGCAAGGAATTCGGGTTCCTTGCTTTTTAACTCAATATCAAACTGGCTACGATAGGGCTGACAAAGACATAGAGAATACCGGTAACACCGATAGCTAAACCACCCATGGCTCCTGCTACAGAGCCGTATCGAAAGGCTGTACCTGTTCCGACAGCATGACCTGTTCCACCAAGGGAAAGACCAACAGCTACTGGATCGTCTATTTTCAACCACTTCAAAAGGGTTGGTCCGATGACACTGGTTAAAATCCCAGTTGCCACTACAACGACCAAGGTCACGGTCGTCAGACCTTGCAATTTTTCTGTAATCCCCACTGCCATGGCGGTTGTTACTGACTTAGGGAAGAGAGAAATGGCTAGGAAAAAGTCCATTCCAAAAATCTTAGCTACAAGGGCCGTGAAAGAGGTATTGACCACTACCGCTAACAAACTACCCAAGAGAATACTCCGAGCATGGTGCTTCATCAAGTGAAAACTCTTATAAAGCGGAATCCCTAGAGCCACGGTCGATGGGACAATCAAGTTGTTCAGATAAACCCCACCTTGGTAATAATCTTGGTAAGAAATACCCGTCACTTTTAGAAAGATGATAATGAAAACAGCTGACAAAAGCAAGGGCGTTGTCAATGGATGAGGAAACCGTCTGTAAATCAGCATTCCCACTAGATAGGCTAGGATTGATAGGGCAAGCCCAAACAGGGGATTGGAAACAAATTCACTCATTTGGCATCTCCTTTCTCATAATCTCCCTCAAACCGTCTCTTGATGAACTGAACTACCAAGGCTATGAGGATAATATTGATAACAGCTGCAAAAAAGACAATCAAAACAATTGGCAAAAGATAGGGAGCAATCACATCAAACTTCTCCATAATTCCCACTGCTGGCGGCAAAAAGAGAATGGTCATATTGGCCAGCAAGAAATTCCCCACCATGTTGACATGCCTGGTTCTCAGCCACTTGAATTGTAAGGCTAGAAAGAGAATAATCAAACCGATAATACTGCCTGGTATGGGCAAATGAAAGAAACTGGAAATCCCCTCTCCGATTAGAGAAATCACAAAGAGAATCATTAATTGAACATATAATTTCATCCTAAACTCCACGAAATAGACTTCTTGCATACCAGTTTACTCTTTTTTCAGAAAATTTCAAGGAAATGCACAAGAGTTCATGAAAGTTTGAGAAGAAAGGGGATACAAACAATTCTTGACTTGTGAAAACAGCCATGATTTAGGATAAAAGATGCCAGCGTCTTTCTTGTCAGCTTTATTGAAAAGTAGTATAATTATTGCATGCGCAATCATCTTGTGATACAGAGACTGTCCGTGAATGGACTTTCTTCTATTTACAACTCTAAAAAGAAAGGAGATACTATGACCTATTTGGAAAAATGGTTTGACTTCAATCGGCGTCAGAAAGAAATTGAAAGTCTCTTGGAAGAGACTATTGCCCAGCAGAGCGAGCAAAGTCTGACCTTGAAAGAGTTCTACCTACTCTACTATCTGGACTTGGCTCAAGAAAAATCTCTACGTCAGATTGACCTGCCAGATAAACTTCATCTGAGCCCGAGCGCTGTTTCTCGGATGGTGGCTCGCTTGGAAGCCAAAAATTGTGGTCTACTTAGTCGCAGGTGTTGTGATCAAGATAGACGCTCTAGTTTTATCTGCCTGACAGGTGATGGGCAAAAGACACTGGCCTCGCTACAAAAGGCTGTCGAAGCAAGCTTGGAAACTGGTTTAGATTTCTTGATTTAAGATGATTTTAGAAAAAAGTTGCGTGCGCAATCATTTTTCTTGACATTCTCTTTTACAAGGAGTAAAATAAAGTCATCATTAAACAAAGGAGTTTTTAAAATGATTGAAATTACCTATCTAGATGCCAGCAAGAACGAAAGAACTGTAACTTTCGAATCTTATGAAGACTTTGATCGTTCACAACAAGCTTGCCTTATCGGCGTCGCAGACTACTACCCTGTCCAAAAATTAACTTACAACGGTCATGATTTGGACTACCATGGGACTTATGGAGATATCTTCTTCTATCTCAAGAAACAAGATTTAAGCCAATATAACTAAAAAAGGAGAAATACAATGGCAAAAGCAATTACAGATGCAACATTCGAACAAGAAACAAAAGACGGTTTGGTCTTGGTAGACTTCTGGGCAACTTGGTGTGGTCCATGTCGTATGCAAGGTCCAATCTTGGACAAATTGTCTGAAGAACTTTCAGAAGATGTTTTAAAAATCGTTAAAATGGACGTTGATGAAAATCCAAACACAGCTCGTGCTTTTGGAATCATGTCTATCCCAACCCTTCTCTTCAAAAAAGACGGCCAAGTTGTCAAACAAGTTGCTGGTGTTCACACAGCAGAACAAATCAAGGCCATCGTTGCTGAATTGAGCTAATCACACTAGAGACCAAGTACTTTCTTTGGTCTCTTTTTTCTTGCCCTTTGCCATTTTTCAAAAAATATGCTAGACTGTATGTAGAATATTACGATGTTTGGGACATGCCATCGCTAAAAAAAACCTTGACTTGGTATTTTTTAGCTCCCTCAAGGGAGCTTTTTGCGTGCTCTGAACATTTCCCATTTCGGAAGGAGTACTATGAAACGTCAATCAGCCTTGGTCGTCTTTAGTGGCGGTCAAGATTCTACAACCTGCCTCTTTTGGGCTAAAAAACACTATGAAACGGTAGAAGCCGTTACCTTTGCCTACGGCCAACGTCATCATCTCGAAATTCAAGTCGCTGAAAAAATTGCTAAGGAACAAGGCATTCGTCATCATATCCTCGATATGTCTCTGCTGGGGCAAATCACTGAAAATGCCCTGACCTCTGATATGGAGATTGAGCAAAAAGAGGGAGAAGTTCCCAATACCTTCGTTGACGGTCGCAACCACCTCTTTCTATCCTTTGCAGCAGTTCTTGCCAAGCAACGAGGTATTAAAGACATCGTGACAGGTGTCTGCGAGACAGACTTCTCAGGCTACCCCGATTGTCGAGATGTCTTTGTCAAATCTCTCAATGTCACCCTCAACCTAGCCATGGATTACGACTTCGTTATCCAAACACCTCTCATGTGGCTGGACAAGGCTGAAACTTGGGAATTGGCTGACCAACTCGGTGCCTTCGACTATGTTCGTGAAAAGACCTTGACCTGCTATAATGGAATTATCGGCAGTGGCTGTGGGGATTGCCCAGCCTGCCACCTACGTCAACATGGTCTAGATGTTTATCTCTCACAGAAAGGAGAGGACTAATGTTTTTTGCACCCAAAGAAATCAAACAGGAAACTGGGGAGTCGCTTATCTACAATCCTTACAGAACCTTGGTATCAAAAGAATTTACCTTTGATGCTGCCCACCACCTCTTTCACTATGAGGGAAAATGCAAATCCCTGCACGGCCACACCTATCATCTGCAAATTGCTGTCAGTGGGTTTTTAGATGAGCGTGGTATGACCTACGATTTTGGAGACATCAAAGCGATCTACAAGAACTTCTTAGAGCCCCACTTGGATCATCGCTATCTCAATGAAACCCTGCCCTATATGAACACGACTGCTGAAAATATGGTTTACTGGATTTTCCAAACCATGAACCAAGAGTTGCCAGATGAACGCGGTCTTCGTTTGGAATACGTCCGCCTCTATGAAACTCCGACTTCCTTTGCAGAGTTTAGACGGGAGTGGTTAGATGACTAGGGAACGTGTCCTCAAACTACCAGTTCTGGAAATCTTTGGCCCAACCTTTCAAGGTGAAGGCCGTGCTATCGGGCAGAAAACCATGTTTGTCCGCACTGCCGGTTGTGACTACCACTGCGACTGGTGCGACTCTGCCTTTACTTGGGATGGTTCTGAAAAACCAACTCGCATGACGGCTGACGAGGTCATTGCTGAGTTGGATAAATTAGGGAACTACGACTATGTAACCCTATCTGGGGGAAATCCTGCTATCCTAGCAGCCAACATGGCCGAATTGGTCACCAAGCTCAAGGAACGCGGTGTCACCCTTGCTGTCGAGACTCAAGGTTCTCGCTGGCAAAATTGGTTAAAAGACATCGACCAAGTTACTCTCAGTCCCAAACCTCCTTCATCCAAGATGGAAGTCAACTTTGAGACCCTGGACTTTATCGTTTCCCAACTGGATCCAGATAAGGTCACCTTTAAAATCCCTGTCTTTGACGATGCAGATTTGGCCTTTGCTAAAGGAATACAAGAACGCTACCAACCAGATGTCCTCTTCTTATCGGCTGGAAATCCTGAGCCCAAGGCCACAGGCAATATTATCCAAGACCAACTGGACCGCCTCAAAGAACTCTGGGAACGTATCGCTGCCGACGATAGCTGGGGCAATGTCCGCGTCCTTCCTCAACTCCATACCCTCCTCTACGATAACCAACGTGGTGTTTAAAATTAGAAAGAAAAAATCATGTCACAACAAGAAGAAATGAAAAACCTAAGCCTACTAGGCAACAAAGAAACCAACTACATTTTCGAATATCAACCAGAAGTCCTCGAATCCTTTGACAATCGTCATGTGGAAAATGACTATTTCATCAAATTTAACTGTCCTGAATTTACCTCACTTTGCCCAATCACTGCTCAGCCAGACTTTGCAACTATCTATATTTCCTACATCCCTGATAAGCTCTGTGTTGAGTCAAAATCCCTCAAACTCTACCTCTTTAGCTACCGAAACCACGGAGATTTCCACGAAAACTGTATCAACACCATTGGGAAAGACTTGGTCAACTTGCTAGGCCCTCGCTATTTAGAAGTCTGGGGAAAATTCACTCCGCGCGGTGGCATTTCAATCGACCCCTACTACAACTACGGTAAACCTGGAACTAAGTATGAAGGATTGGCAGAACAACGCCTCTTCCAACACGACCTCTATCCAGAGAAAATTGACAACCGTTAATACTCTTCGAAAATCAAATTCAAACCGCGTCAACGTCGCCTTGCCGTACTCAAGTACAGCCTGCGGCTAGTTTCCTAGTTTGCCCTTTGATTTTCATTGAGTATAAACAGATAAGAAAAAGCCCTGTTCCTCAAATCGAGGAGCAAGGCTTTTTGAGTTTCAATTATTCTTCTGTTCCAAGGAAGTTTTTAGCAACAAGGGCTGCAAGAATCCCACCAACGATTGGAGCAAGGATGAAAATCCATACTTGTTGAAGGGCTGAGCCACCTACCAAGACAGCTGGTGCCAAGCTACGAGCTGGGTTTACTGAAAGTCCAGTAATGTTCAATCCCACAAGGATCATGGCCATCAAGGACAAACCGATTACCAAACCAGCAATCGCTCCATTGCCCTTGCTTTCTGAAGTCACGGTCATGATAACCAAGACAAACAAGAAGGTTGCGATTGTTTCAAACAAGAAACCACCAAAGACAGTGACACCGTTTGCCAAGGCATTTTCACCAAGACTAGTAGTTGACATCCCTGAGTTCGCCAAGAGGAAGAATAGCGCAGCTGATGCAAGGAAAGCTCCAACTACTTGCCCAAGGATGTAGTTAACAAGCTCCGAAGATGACAAACGTTTGTTTATAAACATAGCGATCGAAACCGCTGGGTTCAAGTGAGCACCTGAAACAGTTCCGATTGAGTAAGCAGCAACCACGATTGCCAGACCAAAGGCAAAGGCGATTCCAAGGTGACCTAAGCCATCAAGACCATTTCCAAAAACAACAGCTCCTGTCCCAATGAACACAAGCATGAAAGTACCGATTAATTCAGCAACAAATTTTTTCATTTTCTTTCTCCTTTTTTCAAAAACTAGATACTAGTCTATCAAAAGTAGGAAAGGGTTTCAAGAAAATTGATTGGAAATTTCAGGTTAAAATTCTGTAAAAACGGTAGTGTTTATTTGAAACATTTTTTTCAAAGGTGTATACTAATAGCGTAGTTTTGATAGGGGTTACAAAACCCATTATAAAAGCTCATTTGTAAACCTTTGCTGTTCTTTTATGAACGTTTGAATGGTATCGTGAATACCAAGGAGGAATCATATGTCTAAAGTTGCTATTGTCACAGGTGCAGGTCAAGGAATCGGTTTTGCAATCGCAAAACGATTGGTTCAAGATGGCTTTAAGGTAGGAGTCTTAGACTACAATCCCGAAACAGCCGAAAAGGCTGTTGCCGAATTATCAGCTGAAAATGCCTTTGCTGTCGTAGCTGATGTTTCGAAACAGGCAGAAGTTGCCCAAGCATTTCAAAAAGTTGTTGACCATTTTGGTGATTTGAATGTTGTCGTAAATAATGCTGGTGTTGCTCCAACTACTCCTCTTGATACAATTACTGAGGAACAATTTACACGTACTTTCGGTATCAACGTTGGTGGTGTCATTTGGGGGTCACAAGCTGCACAAGCGCAATTTAAAGCACTTGGCCACGGAGGTAAAATTATCAATGCAACTTCTCAAGCTGGTGTAGTCGGTAATCCAAATCTAACTGTTTATGGTGGAACCAAATTTGCTGTTCGCGGAATTACGCAAACATTAGCCCGTGATTTAGCAGACTCAGGTATCACTGTTAACGCCTACGCACCAGGTATTGTTAAAACACCAATGATGTACGATATCGCTCATGAAGTTGGTAAAAATGCAGGAAAAGATGACGAGTGGGGTATGCAGACATTTGCAAAAGATATTACCCTAAAACGCCTATCTGAACCAGAAGATGTGGCTGCTGCTGTCAGCTTCCTCGCAGGACCAGATTCAAACTACATTACAGGACAAACCATTATCGTTGATGGTGGTATGCAATTCCATTAAGATACAGGAAAAGAGGTTGGAAAATGATTCAACCTCTTTTATTAGTTTTCATTATCAGGTAGGAGGATACAATAGAAACCCTATTACTAAGTAATACTAGTTAATCCCTAATATTGAAAAGATTGGATAGCTTCTTTCAAGTCATCTTGTAAACTATTTCTCTGGTCAAGTTGGACATAGACTTCCAACAGACAGGATCTAAAGTTGGAAAATTTGTAAAAATCCTCCCTTTCTTCTATCGGAAAATCAACCGTTTTTATCCAAGCAGTTACTTGCTCTTGCTCCAACTTCCCTTGTAAAATCGGTTCATAAAGCACTCTTGCTAAACGCCAATCTTCATCATCTGTAAAACGAATGGTAATTCTTTTAAACAGTTTGCCAAGTATGTCAAATACTTCATGAACTCTGTTTTTAGGAAAGTCTGGATGACAAACTACCTCTGTCAGTAAATCGGCTCCATGTGCAAAAGCGTGAACCCAACCATACTGACTTGAAAAACCTGTCGTGTCCTTTTCTTTTGAAAGATAGTGCAAACCTTGATTTAAAAGGACATTGCGAATTTCTGCTTTTAATCCCTGATAAAAAACCGATTGCTGGTTGGCATCTGCAGACAAGAGATTTGCATAAATAAGCGCCCTAAAAGAACGTTCAAGGGTTGACAGGCCTACCTTATCAATCTCTTTATCTAACCCTCCATCAGATGAAATCCCTTCAGCAATGAAATGAAATTGTTCCTGTGTAAATAGCTCTTCCTGAATCCCTCTAGCAAAGCTTGTAAAAACAAGGTCATCACGAATTTCTGGAGAAGGATCTCCCAAATGATCAAGCAACCACTGGATTTCTTCCTCATGATAACTTGGTCTTTCTTCAGATATTTTTCTGAGTAACTCTTGATACATGGTCAATACCTCTACATTTCTAGCAACTTGATATAATCTAGACCCCATTTCTCGACAGCATCTAAAACAACTCTGAATTCCTGCCCCATTTCAGTTAAGCTGTACTCAACTCGTGGTGGAACTTCGGCATAGACCTTTCGTTGAACAATCTTATCCTTTTCTAATTGACGGAGATGACGGGTCAAAATAGTTTGAGTAATCCCAGGCAATAATCTCTGCAATTCTTTAAATCGTTTGGTACCCGTACTCAACTGATAAATGATTACCAGTGCCCATTTCCCCGTTAAAACCCTCTGCGTTGTTGCAAATGGACAAATACCATACTCACTCACTTTATTTGTCATAAAATATCTTCTTTCTATTTTTTAAAAAAAAATTTATCTTTTAGTATCAATAAAAGTACCACTTTTGATACTAGCTATCAAAAAAGTGTCTACTTGTTTTTTTGTTTGTAACTGTTACAATTATATCATAAAAAAGAAATGGAGAATATATATGTCAACAAACTTAGAAATTTTCAATGCTTATAACCAAGCTTTAATTGCTGGTGACTTTCCTGGTGTCTTTGAAACGATGGCAGACGATATTGTCTGGCATCAACCTGGTAATCATAGTATATCTGGTACAGTTGTTGGTAAGGACAAGCTAGGAACTCACCTGGCTACATTTGCTGAGAAAACTAATGGAACCTTTAAGGTGGTAACAAATTGGGTTTCTGACAATAAGGATTTAATCGCAGCCAATGTTACTTTTCTTGGAACACGTGCTGATGGTACTGAACTCAATATGAACGGGATTGACCTCTTCCGCATTGAAGACGGAAAAATCAAAGAAGTTTGGCTCTTCTCTTCAGATCAAGCTGAAGAAGATAGCTTTTGGGGATAATTAAAGAGGCCAGAACAAAAAATTTTGATTTTAGGAATTCTTTATTCTAAATTTTTAAATCAATAGATTAGATAAAAAAGCGAACAAGACAGAATTCTGAGTGTCAGATAACTCGTTTTGTTCGCTTTTTATATTTAAGGTTAGACTTTTGTCCCAGACTCTTTTAATTTACTCTCCCAACTGGGCACTGTAGGCGATAATCTGATCAACTGTGTCAGACAAGAATTGGATTGTATCACGGAGTGGTTTATCTGTTGAAATATCAGCTCCGATAATCATAGCTGACTCAAGCGGTGTCTTGCTACCACCCGATTTGAGGAGATTGAGCCAATCTTCAGCTCCAGTTTCAGAGTTTTTAAGATGGAGGTAACCTGCAGTCGAGATGACTAGCCCTGCTGAGTAAGTGTAACTATACAAGCCCATGTAATAATGAGCTTGGCGCATCCAAGTCAGAGCTGCATCATCGTCAATTTCAATAGCATCTCCCCAGAAATCGGTCAAAACTTCCTTCATAATGCTGTTGAGCTTACTTGCTCCGAAGGTTTCTCCTTCTTCAATCAGTGTATACACCTTACGCTGGAAGGCTGCTTCCAAGAGGTGGGTAATAAAGTTATGGAAGTAGGTGTCTGTCAAGCGGTGAGCCAGAGCGAAGCGTTTTTGACGAGGGTCGTCAGACTGGTGCTCCAAGTAATCACTTAAAAGCAATTCATTGAAGGTTGACGGCGCTTCGACATAGTAAGTCGACATGTGGGCGTTGAAGTAGCTTTGGTGATTGTCTGAAAAGATGAATTGACCAGAATGCCCGATTTCATGAATTAAGGTATAGACATCGCTCAAACGACCTGTCCAGCTCATGAGGACATAAGGGTGGACACGATATGGATCCGCCGCATAACCTCCGGAATCCTTGCCACTGTTAGCAGCAAAGTCTACCCAGCGCTCTTCTTGATAGCGAGCAACTTCCTGACAATATTCTTGTCCCAAAGGTTCTACCGACTTCATGACCAAATCATAGGCGTCGTCAATGGTCACTTGAGGATTGAGGGCACTATCCAAATCCAATTTCCAGTCTGCAAAGGTCATCTTTTCAAGACCATTTACCTTGGCAACATGCTTGAGGTATCTCTGAGCAACGGGCGCAAAATCCTTCATGATGAGGTCAATCTGGCGGTCAAACATGGCACGGTCCACTTCTTGTTCAGCCAGAAGATAGTCAAAAACAGAGTCGTATCCCTTCATATCTGCCAATAGTTTTTCAGACTTAACCTGAGCTAGATAGGCTGCAGCAGCCGTATTTTGGTGCTTACGAAGTCCTTCTGAGAAGGAACGGAAAGATTTCTCACGAACCTCAGCGTCCTCATGATTTTGGTAGAAATTCTCATAAGTCACAAAGCTGTTTTTGTAGGTCTTGCCATTGACTTCAAAGTCGGCCATTTCAAAATCCCCAGCTCGCATCTTAGTGTAAATATCCTGCGGACTGTAGAAAACCTCGCCGAGATTGGTCAAGGCCTTCTCCACATCAGCCCCTAAATAGTGGGCTTTTTTTATTTTGGCCTGACGAATGGCAGCTGTTAAATGAGGCAATTTACCCAAACGGTCCAAGACTTCCTCATCTGCTACCATCAAGGCATCGTCAAAGAAGGTCAGAGCTACGCTGGCGTCTGTTTCAAATTCCATCCCAGCTTGGGCAATGTTGGCAAATTCGTCATTGCTATAGTCTGTCGTCTGAGGCATAAAGCCATAGTTGCCAATATGGCTCATCTGAATGTAGATTTGTTCCAATTCCGCAAAGGCCTTCTCGAAATCTTCAAAAGTGTGAAGATTGCCCTTGTAATCACGGCTAAATTGATTGATGTCTTCTCGAGCCTTCTCGATTGCACGCAAGAAATCCTCACGGTCTTGGTATAGGGCTGTTAAATCCCAAAGTTCCTTCTCTGGAAATTCTGAACGGTGTTTTTGTTCCATTTTCTTCCTCTTATTTCTCTAATTCTAATAAAACACTAAGGGCTGATAAGGCGTAAAGCGGTGCTGTTTCTGCTCGCAAAATACGAGGACCAAGACCTGCCAAGACTGCTCCCTTAGCTTCAAAACTCTCGATTTCTGCAGGTGACAGACCACCTTCTGGACCAAAGATAAAGAGCAATTTGGCTCCCTTCTCGAGTCCATTAACTGCTTGTAAAAGCGCAGCGGCTTCTCCTTCTTTGGCCGACTCTTCATAAGCCACTACGATAGAGTCAAATTGGTCCAGTTGAGCTAGAAAGTCTGATTTTTTCTCGAAAAGTGTGACACTTGGTACTAGATTACGCTTGCTTTGTTCTGCTGCTCCAAGGGCAATTTTTTCTAGTTTTTCAATCTTTTTACCCAATTTCTTGCCATCCCATTTGGCGACCGACCAATCGGCAGGGAAGGACCAAATCTGGCTGGCGCCCAGTTCAGTTACTTTTTGAGTGATAAACTCGAGCTTGTCGCCCTTGGGAAAGCCAGATGCGATGGTCACTTGGATTGGTAGTTCCACATTGTCATCTAGTTCTTCTACCAATTCAAACTGACGGGCTTCCACATCCAGCACACGCGCCAAACGCTTGATACCATCATCAAAGACTAAGGTCACCTCATCATCTTCTTTCAAGCGCATAACCTGAAACATATGCTTGCTGGTTTCCTTGTCCTCGATGGTGACAGGAGAGACTGCACTCCCCTTGACAAAATACTGCTGCATGCTAGCCTCCAATCACACCGGAAATATCCTTGGTTTTCTTAAAGACACAGGCATTCCATTCCCCTTGAACCATGTGAGTTTCGAGGAAAAATCCAGCTGACTCAGCCGACTCGCGCACCATGTCCCACTTGTCCTTGATAATGCCACTCATGATGAGGTAGCCTTCATCCTTGACCAAGCGGTAAGCATCATCCGTCAAATGAATAAGGATATCCGCCAAGATATTAGCCACAATCACATCTGCCTCAATCTCAACTCCCTTAAGCAAGTCTCCTGCTGCTACATGAATGTTTTCCATACCAGGGTTGAGCTCAATATTTTCCTGAGCAACACGAACTGCCACATCATCCAGGTCGTAGGCAAAGATTTCCTTGGCACCAAGTAGCGAGCTGGCAATAGAGAGAACCCCTGAACCAGTACCCACATCTAGCACTGTTTCCCCACCACGAAGAACCTGCTCCAAGGCAAAGAGGCTCATCTTAGTGGTTGGATGGGTCCCCGTACCAAAAGCCATACCTGGATCCAGCTTGATAATCTTTTCCCCAGCAGTCGCCTCATAGTCCGTCCAAGACGGCACGATGGTCAAATCATGAGTGATACGAGCTGGCTCATAGTATTTCTTCCAGTTGTCCGCCCAGTCTTCCTCAGCCAAGGCAGTCGTCCCCATTTTGACCTCTCCCAAATCCATAAAATCTGTTAATTCAGCTAGGCGAGCCTGCAAATCTGCCTCAACTGTTGCTATATCAACCGTATCAGGGTAATAGGCTGTCACAACGATTTCTTCTTGTTGCTCGACCTCCGGGAAAATCTCGCCGAAGCGATCAACATTTCCCACATAGTCCATGCTGTCTTCAATCGCAACACCTTGCGCTCCCAACTCAATCAAGAGATTAGAAACTAACTCCTCTCCCTCACGCTTAACTGTA
Organism: Streptococcus mitis; assembly: GCF_946188375.1. Lineage (GTDB taxonomy): Bacteria > Bacillota > Bacilli > Lactobacillales > Streptococcaceae > Streptococcus > Streptococcus mitis_CX. Next base: position 52,918 of record NZ_CAMHUS010000003.1, on the reverse strand, counting down.
ACTTTTAACTCTTGCCATGTTTCCATAAATTTTTTCCTTATCAATCTATTAATTCTTCTAATTCTTTTAAAGTTCTTCCATCCTGATCTTTCCAATCAGTTCGACCGTTCGTTTGCATACCCAGCAAAAAAGCCGCTGCATAAGAAGGGCTAGAAAAGAGTTGTTTTTCTCTTAACACTCCATCTTGAATGACCCGAGAAGCTATTAAATTCTGACGCATTTCTTTTAAACTTGCTGGAAGGTATGGAGAATCCTTTATTTCTACTTGACTTCCTTCTAAAACAACAAAACCTTCAGTTGTCCGTTCACAAGTTGCTTCTATTACTTTGTTAGATTTCTTAGTTTTACGCTTTAAATAAAGATAAGTTGAATGATTATCAGTCAAATCTTGACTAACTTCCTTTGTCATTGGAACAAAAACACGATAACCTAGAGTGCCGATAATCATTAGCGTATTTTCAACAATTTCATCCAGTTCAGATTCCTTTTCCTCAGTTACATTACCAGGATTTGGATCATTCCCATTTTTCACAATGTAGCGACCAGCTTCTTTAGCAAGTTGAGTAAATTTATTTTCCAAATAGCTAATTTCTGTTGGACCGAAAGAATTGTTTTGAGTTGTTAGAATGATGACATCATTAAAATAATCTGCATGAGTATCACGGGTATGCTCTTGAATTCGCAACAATACCCCTTCACCATTTTTCCGAGTTGTCGCCTGACCAATATAGGTCACATCTTTCTGTTTATCTTCATCTCGACCAAATAAGAAATAAATACCACTTTGTTTCATTTCATCACGCGACTTTAAATCTCCCAACTGAATACGAGGTATTTTGTAAATCACTCCCGTCCAATTTGACAAAGTACATTTGATTTTTCCAGTCACTTCACCATCCATGAGAAACATATTGATATTTTTGCTACGCTTCGCCATTTATCAAACTTCCTCCATATAATCTCTCACTCTATCTTGCAACTGAGGTACAGCTTGACTGGAGCTAAGAAATTCCTCGACATTCATCAGCTGATGGCCCTGTCCTTCATCTCCAAAGGTAATATTGTCAAATTGTTCTTGTCTTAGCTGACCAACCATAAAGACAGAGTACCGACCTTCATAGAGCACACTTGGATAAACCCTACTCCAAAGCAGACAATCTTTAGTCAGATGAATTCCCAGTTCCTCAAAAACTTCACGCGCCACGCACTCAAAAGGACTTTCATCACCTTCACGTCCACCGCCTGGAAGTTCCCACATATTGGGCCAGGGAATGCTTGCCTTATCATCGCGTAAGATAGTCAAAAGCTTATCCCCACAAAACAAAGCAATCTTACAGCCTGTGAAATCAGAAATCTCTATTTCCATGTTAGACTCCTTCGGTTAATTCCTTCTCTAGCTCGGCTAACCAGTTTTGATAATAGCTTTTCTCATCCCGTAACATCCGACTGCTATTCATTTTCTGTCTAGCAATCTTCATAGCCTTGTGAGTTTGAACTACATCTTTCTTTACCTTAAATTGATACCAAGCTTGAATGACCTGCATATCTGCTGTTTTTAGAGATAAAAAGGATTTGACTCCTCGAATACTTGCATATTCTTCCGCCTTCTTATTATCTCCTTCCATCAGAGCAACTTGAAGAAGGTATAATTGAGAACTAGTTTTAGACATTGGATTGTCTGTTTTATCTAACACAGACTGAAACTGTTGCTTTGCAAGTTCTATATTATCATCCAATATGAATACCAACCCCTGAAGAGTCTGAACACTTTCTGCAAAACTCCCTCTCACCTCCTCATCAACAGGCATGATAAAGTCTTTTAAATCATATTCTTGAGGAGCTAGCAAGGTCTGGGCAGAATGCCTCAACATCAGGTAGGCGTATTTCGTATTTTCAGGGTGTTGTAGCAATTCCCAAATTTTTGCTCCATCGGTGATGCCGACTGGCAAAATGTTATTTAGGAAGAAAGACAAATTAAGAAAAATCCAAGTCCCTGCAAAATACCAGCTTCTTGTCAAAAACCCAAACACTATCGCCAATAATATCAAGCTGAGATGAACCATCAAGCCTCCTGAAAGCATCAGGATGATGCTTTGATCGCTTTCATCCTCTTTTAAACCAATGTATTGAGCACCAACATTTTTCAGAATGGCTGTTCTACTAAGACGAAACTTGCCTGACTTTTTGGTCAAAATAAAATGTCCTAATCCAAAAGCCACCAGCCGATAGCCTGTCAAGTAGCCACAAAAAGCATGTCCCAGCTCATGAAGAATAAAGATTAAATACATGCTTAGAAGAGCGAAGGCATAACCAAAAGTAAAGACTAAAACTGCGGAATACCCCAGCTCTGCAAATGCGATTGTTCCACAAGCAAAAGCCAGCATAATAAAGACAACAGCTAGCACATAAACCAAATAAATCCCAATTTTCTTCATAAAATCTCCAACCAACTCCTAGTATCTCGGATAAGGGTAAAATTCTCCCTCTTCCAAGCCTGCTTTTCCTTCTTCAAAGACTTCTTGGTTCCATTCCATGACAAATTCTTCTGCTTCTGGGTCTCCCAAAAAGTCCATGAGGGCATCTAGTCCAACCTCGGCAGTGTCTTTAAGGAATAGAGCAAAATAAGCTAAAAATTCACGAGAAAATCCTTTTTTAGGCAAGTAAGGGATGACAGTCAAATAGTCTTCCTCATTGACTGTTGATTTGGCAGGATTGTAAAAAAGCACCGCTTCTTCAAAGAGAATGTCATCTGATGAAACCTCTCCATCTTCATCCACCATCTCCACACCTGCAGCATTTTGCGCTTCCAATAGAAAACTCACTTCAACCGCGTGGTTACGCTTGTCCCAACTAATCTCAAAGTCAAAGGGAAAGTTCTTCTCCAACTCTTCCTCTAAAACATCTAAAAATCCATATGTTGCCATTTTGTCCTCTTTCTATGCGACTCTTAAATCGCCCCGATTGCTCGGAAATATGCTAAAATAGATACTACCATCTTACCACATATACATCAGAAAATCCACGTTAGAAAGGACTGCTATGCCAGACAATCTCGCGCTTCGCATGCGCCCTAAAACCATCGACCAGGTCATCGGTCAGGAGCATCTGGTCGGGCCTGGAAAAATTATCCGCCGCATGGTGGAAGCCAACCGCCTGTCTTCCATGATTCTTTATGGACCTCCGGGAATAGGCAAGACCAGTATTGCCTCAGCCATCGCTGGGACTACTAAGTATGCCTTTCGAACTTTCAATGCGACAGTTGATAGTAAAAAGCGACTGCAAGAAATTGCGGAAGAGGCTAAATTTTCTGGCGGTCTCGTCCTATTACTAGACGAAATTCATCGACTTGATAAAACCAAGCAAGACTTTCTCTTGCCTCTCTTGGAAAGTGGACTGGTCATCATGATTGGGGCTACGACTGAAAATCCTTTCTTTTCTGTCACTCCTGCCATTCGCAGTCGTGTTCAAATTTTTGAGTTGGAACCTCTGTCTAACCAAGACGTCAAAGAGGCTCTTCAGATAGCTCTAAATAACCCTGATCGTGGTTTTGATTTTCCAGTAGAACTAGATGAGGATGCGCTGGATTTCATCGCAACTTCTACAAACGGAGACCTGCGCTCTGCCTTTAACTCACTGGATTTGGCTGTTCTCTCTACCCCTGAGAATGATAAGGGCATCCGCCATATCACTCTAGACATCATGGAAAATAGCCTGCAGCGGAGCTACATTACTATGGATAAGGATGGAGATGGTCACTACGATGTTCTCTCAGCCCTGCAAAAGTCCATCCGTGGCTCAGATGTTGATGCCAGTCTTCACTATGCTGCTCGCTTGATTGAGGCTGGTGATTTGCCAAGTCTCGCTCGTCGCTTGACTGTTATCGCCTATGAAGATATCGGTTTGGCCAACCCTGAAGCTCAGATTCACACCGTGACTGCTCTGGATGCTGCCCAAAAGATTGGTTTCCCAGAAGCCCGCATTCTCATTGCCAATGTCGTCATTGATTTGGCTCTTTCTCCAAAATCCAACTCAGCCTATGTAGCTATGGATAAGGCACTTGCTGACCTCAAAACATCAGGGCACTTGCCTATTCCGCGACACCTGCGTGATGGACACTACAGCGGAAGCAAGGAACTAGGGAATGCCCAAGACTATCTCTATCCACACAACTATCCTGGAAATTGGGTCAAGCAAGACTATCTACCAGAAAAAATTCGTAATCATCACTATTTCCAAGCAGAAGATACTGGTAAATATGAACGGGCTTTGGCTCAAAGAAAGGAAGCTATCGACCGTTTGCGAAAAATCTGAAATCCTTTTCAAAAAATTGCACTTTCCTCTTGATTTTTTTTGAAAAAGTGGTATTATATAAACATAGAAACGCTGTGGTGTACGACTTCACACTTAAGTGTTGACCGACTATTTTTTGTATTATTAGGGAAACAAAAGTCTTCTAACAGCATGTAGGCCGTCTCACACGGAAACAGCTTCAGTTAGAGCGAGTTGCCCACCTGCTTAATTGCGCGGGTTCAATACAAACCGTGAAGTTTCGGCACCAATACAGCTTTTTTCTTTGCCTCCTTAGCTCAGCTGGCAGAGCAGCGGACTCTTAATCCGTGGGTCACAGGTTCGATCCCTGTAGGGGGCATCTAAATACAACAGGAAAAAGCCTTGTAAATCAAGGCTTTTTTTTGCTTGTCTATAACTGATTTACCCCATCATTTGTCCCACATTTTAAATCTATCTTTTCTTTTTGAATCAAATTACATCTTTACAAATAGTGTAAAGCCAGTTACTTTTGCTTTGATTCCATACAATATTTTCATGTAGAGAAGACAAATTTTATCTTCTCTTTTTATTTTCAAAATAATAAAAACTGATTTTCTTTTCATAAATCAGACTGAAACTTCCAAATTTTCCATTTAGTTTATTGATATTTCCTCTAAAAAGGTGTATAATATTTTTATTATCAAACTATACTATATAACAGGATGGTATTGAAATGAAATTTTCTAATCGTTTATCGCTATTCCTTGCAGGAGTTATTTTTGTCCTTTTAGCACTCTTTCTATTTACAGACCCAGTAGCTAATCTTGTTGCTTACAGCTGGTGGATTGCATTTGGTTTACTGGTTGCTTCTATAGCAGCTATTTTAGGCTATTTCTCTGTACCAAAAGTGCTTCGCTCACCAGCTCATCTTTTCCAAGGGATTGTTAATCTTCTCTTAGCTCTTTACCTCGTTGCCTATGGCTTTGTGACGCTGCCAGTTGTCATTCCAACTATTTTAGGAATTTGGTTAATTGTAGAAGCCATTATAGCTTTCTTTAAAGGCAATCGTCTGGGATTGATTTTCCCTATTATTGGCAACCATATCATGTGGATAGCGTTGCTTGCATTTTTACTAGGTCTAGTGATTTTGTTCAATCCAGTAGCTACAAGTGTCTTTGTCGTTTATGTAGTTGCCTTTGCATTTTTAATTGTTGGTTTCACCTATATCCTTGATGCCTTTCGTAAATAATCTAGCTGCCATTTTGGGCATATTAAAATAGCTGGGAAGTTACATTCTCAGCTTTTTCTGTTGCCTCCTTAGCTCAGTTGGTAGAGCAGTAGACTCTTAAGCTATGGGGCGCAGGTTCGAGCCCTGCAGGGGGCACATCTAAATCAACAGAAATAAGCCTTGAAACCAAGGCTTTTTTTAACGTCTAATAGCTTTTTGTAGAAAAGTATTTAAAAATAAAAGAGAAGAGAATCTCTCACTCTCTTCTCAGTATATCTTATTAAATTTAGTTTTTCTTAATCTAGCTGATTTTCCTTTGCAACGACAAATTCCTTAACCAATCGATAGATAACAGCAAATATCGGTGTAAAGAATATCATCCCAAGTAAGCCAAAGAGATTGCCTCCAATACTAGCAGCCGCAAGCGTGAAAAGGGCTGGTAAGCCAATAGATTGACCTACAACTCTAGGATAAATAAGGTTTCCTTCAATCAGCTGTATAACTTGATATAGAAGAAGAGAAAGTAAGGCTTGAGTAGGACTCACTGTGAAGATAAAAATCGCTCCCACAACACAAGCAATCATAGGCCCTACATAAGGAATGAACGATAGCACTCCTGCAAAGATACCTGTCATTACTCCATAGGGTATCCCAAACACGCTGTAACCAACCGCTATCATAACTCCTATGATAACTGCTTCAATCAGCTGACTCATCAAAAATTGGTCATAAGTCTCTAGTGCTACTTGTCCAATGTAAGTCAACTTTATCACCACCTTCTCTGGAAGAAAAACTTTTAGAAGTCGACTCGTCATCGCTGCCAAATGTTCCTTACTGGATAAAAATAAAAAGGTGAAGACTATAATCAAAAAGGCATTCATCAAACTTGAAAAAATATTGCCGATATTACTAGTCAGACCTGATAAAAAACCTATCAAAGCTTGGCTAATAGAACTAGATTGTCCCTGTATGCCTGATACGATAGTTGACAACATGTCTTTGGTTACAAATTCCGAGCTGCCTAGCAATTTCCCAAGTTGAGTAAGGACTGTTGAAAGGACTGTTCCCAGCTGACTAATAGTCTGGGCTAGGGTTGGCAGCACCAAAACCAAAAGAGCAATCACGATTAAGATAAGAGCTAGGAAAACAAGTACCATGGCAATCGGACGACGCAACTCTGCCTTTACCTTCAATTTAACTAAGTACTGTTCAATTTTTTTCATAGGAACATTAAGCACAAAAGCAATAACAGCACCATAAATCAAGGTTGATATTACATCAAAGAGAGAGATTGCTCCTGATATAAAGCTCGATGCATTCAGAATTACAAGAGCAACCAGCCCTATAAAAAGTATTAACGGGGTGTATTTTTTTACTAAGTTCATAAATTCTCCTTAATAAACATGTTTAGATACGACTATACTATTTGGTTTTTCAAACTCTCGATTAAGGTAGGCTTGGTAAGTTCCTGGAGCGATAAATCCTTTGGGTGAGAGGATATCGGTGCCAGCCTGACCGACTATGGTATCAGCCAAGAGCACACAGTTTGTAGATAAGACAAAGTAGGATTTAAACTTAGATTTGATAAATTTATAAAGTTCCCCATCTGTCTCATGTCTGATTTTATAAGCGTAGGTGTAGTCTTCCTTACCATCACCTGTCATGATTTTATCTGCACTTGGCTCCCATGGAATCGTCAGTTGTTTCAATTCAGCCAACTTTTTCTGAACTGCTTTTTCCATTTCAGGCGTCAAATCTATCCCATAACCAAAAAGCGTTTTTTGACTCTCACGTTTACATAGGTCAATGTACTTGTCACGATCACAGAAATATAAGACACCATCTCCTACCATGCCAAATAAGGTCTCAGAAGACGGATCATAGTTGCCATAAGAAATAACACGGCCTTGATAGCAGATATCCACATGACCAATTGCCGAAAACAGAGAGGTCTCAGCTGTATGAACAAAAATTTCAAGCTCCGCTGTCTTACCAGACTTCACCATTCCAAGATGGATATCCTCTCTCTCATCAGCATTTTCCTGCATGAATTTGTTGATTTTTGCTAAAGTTCTTGCAGGGATGAGAGCGGCTAGGACAATAGGTAAGCTAATTCTAATGCGACGTTTGAGATGGTTTTTCCCAATTTCCTCCTCAAACAAGAAACCATCACGGATATTGGACACACCATAAAGGAAAAAATAAGCCCCTAATACAAAGAGTTGAAAGACAGAATTTCCTGTAGAGGACAAAAGACTAGTCCCACCAAGAAAAACTAGTACGAGTCCATCTAGTAAGAGACGAAAACGAGGTCGAATTTTGTTTTTGCGGTAGAGAACATAGGTGACAAGGTTAATACTAGCATGAAAAATCTGATAAACTCCAATCACAAGAGCCAAAATATAAATCGGCACATCCGTCGCAAGATTGGAGCCAAGCAAATATCCCAGCACTAACAATTTAACCAGTGCAACTCCCAAGGTGTCCGTTGACTGACTTTTTTTGAAAATACGTAATACTAAATCTAAGACCGTTGCTATCCAAGCTAAAAACAGAACCAGTCGAATAACCTTTACTGGCAACCAAGTCCCCGTGACCATCAAGATGAGACCTAGCAGAACAAACAAGAACCCCTGAGCAAGTAATTTCTTACCTGTCAGACCTAAAGATAGAATTTTCGCCATATAAAAACCTTTCAACAATAAAAATTAAACACTCCGATTAAACTGACTAGTAAATAGCCAACACTACAAACAGCCTGTGCCAGCAACATATGGTGACTAGAAATGACTGTAGTAATGTCACCATCTTGTCTTATGCACTTCTAAAATTTGTTATATTGATTAGAAACCAGAGCTTATAAAAACTAGCTAAACTCGAGAGATAGACACAATTGCGACGAAAAAATGTATAACCAATTCAACTTGTTAAGGTAAGAAAGCATTATTTCCAATCTATTAATTATTCATCTATTACCTATTATGACACAATATTCCCTATAGTTCAACTTTTTACTTATTTTTATATTACACGGACTAAAAAGTTTTCAACAGTTGATTGCATTTGTTTTAATAAGTTTTAACCTTTCTTGGTTAGATAAAAAAAGAACCATACAGTTTAGAATCTGTATGGTTTTTGCCCCACTTTTGTCCCATTTTTAAATCATGACATTGAAAATACCTAAAATCACTTATATTTCAATATTTTTAATTGCTCTCAATATGAAAGTCCTTTCCAAATCCCTGTAGGGGGCATCTACATACAACAGGAAAAACCTTGGAATTCAAGGCTTTTTTGTGTAGTCTTAGCACTAAAAACGATAGAAAAAGCGGCCCTTCTGTACTGACCCCAAAAGTTGGACAGAAAAAACCTAACTTTATGTGGCGCAGTTCATTCGCGCCACATAAAGTTATTTAAGCATCTCCTTTTCTTTTATTGCTATTTTCTGTTATAATAAATCGGACTTATAGAATAGAAAGGACTTGAGATGACAACTCTTGTTAAACATAAACGTGTAGAATTTTCAGAACTTTTTTATGACTTAGTTTTTGTTTTTGCAATTTCAAAAGTAACTACTTTAATCGACCATCTTCATAACGGTATTTTGACTTGGAATTCTTTCCTTGATTTTTTCATTGCTATTTTGGTTCTCATCGATTCCTGGATGATTCAAACCGATTATACCAATCGCTATGGAAAGAACTCTTTATTTAACATAGTAATCATGTTTATCAAAATGGGACTTTTACTCTTTATAGCCAATATGATTGGACCTGATTGGCAACAATATTTTCATTATGTCTGTTGGGCTATTGGTACATTAACCCTTACCTTATTTTTTCAATATTTGGTTGAATTTTTTAGAAAATCAACCGATGATGTTGAACGGGAAAGTATCAAAGGTTTTCTATGGATAACAGGTCTAGGAAGTTTAGGAGTCTATCTAGCAGCTCTTCTTCCTATTTACGTTAGAGTCTATATCTTCTTTGCTAGTATTCTGTTTATCTTTATTATGCCAAGTATCTTGCTTAATAAAGATAAGCATTACCAGGTAAATCTCCCCCATTTAATCGAGCGCATCTCCCTTCTTGTCATTATTATGTTTGGAGAGATGATTACGAATCTAGCTAACTTCTTTACAATCGAGAATTTCTCGATTTATTCGGTTCTTTATCTCATTATTATGATTTCTCTGTTCTTGTTTTATTTTGGTCAATTCGACCATGCTATTGATGAAAAATCTAATCAAAAGGGACTATTTCTAATTTACAGTCACTATCCTATTTTCATTGGACTTCTTATGATGACCGTTTCGATGAGTTTTCTTCAGAATCCTGAAGCTAATCGTCTCTTTGCAACCAGCTTCTCTTATATCGGATTTGGCCTCTTTCAAGCTGCTGTCCTAGTAAATGGGCCCTATAACAAACACTATCTTCGCTATTCGAAAAGTTACTACTATGTCCAAGCGACACTCTATCTGGCTGCCTTTATTCTCTCTTTAATCTTTGCTTCTAATCCTATAATAGTAGTGAGTATAACAACCATTTTAGCTCTAGCTATAGCCATTCATTTTATTTATTTTTATATGACACAGAATAAAAAATATTCCAAATCTAACTGGGGGCTCTTTTAATGAGTTTATAACATAAAAAAGCTTTGGGAACCAAGGCTTTTTTGCTTTCTATCTAAGCTTTTTCATGATGTATTTTCGTACAGGTGCTTCAACCACTTGAACGATTTCAAATCCTTCTTTTTGATAAAGGTGCTGGGCTGCTTGATTTGCTTCGAGGACATTTAAAGAAATACTACCTATGTCTCCATTTTCAAAGATCAAACTAACAAATTTCCTTAAAGCCTGCCTACCTAAGCCTTGTCCCTGTTTCTGGGGGTTGATAAAAAATCTTCCAATATGAAGATTACTGTCTTCTTGCCTGATTTTCTGGATAAGCCCCACAAACTCTTGTCCTTCAAAGATTGAAAAGATTCCTTCCAAATCTTGCAAAACTTGAATTGTCAAGGGAAAAGGAATCATTGGTCCCATCCATTGTTCTTGAAAGGATTTGCCTAGGGAGTTGGACCATTTGCATACGAGCTGAGCGTTTTCTGTGCTCACCTTTTCTTCAAAACGAACTATCATCTTTGCCTCACCATCTTATCTATGTTTCTCCATTATACTACTTCTCCCATTTTTTACGAATAGATAAGTATGATTGATATTTATTTTTTTCTTGTCGGGAGCATTCTCGCTTCTTTTCTTGGTTTGGTCATTGACCGTTTTCCAGAGCAATCCATTATCCAACCTGCTAGTCACTGCGATTCCTGTCAGACTCGCTTGCGTCCCTTAGATTTGATTCCTATTCTCTCGCAGGTGCTCAATCGCTTTCGCTGTCGCTACTGCAAGGCTCCTTATCCTATTTGGTATGCCCTCTTTGAACTAGGTTTAGGACTCCTCTTTCTGGCTTGGTCATGGGGCTGGCTTTCCTTGGTACAAGTCGTCCTCATAACTGCCGGTTTGACCTTGGGTATCTACGACTTTCGCCATCAGGAATATCCCCTACTGGTCTGGATGACTTTCCACCTAATCCTCATGGCTTCCTCTGGCTGGAATCTAGTCATGGTCTTCTTCCTTGCTCTTGGAATTGTGGCTCATTTTATCGATATCCGCATGGGTGCAGGGGATTTTCTCTTTTTAGCTTCTTGTGCTATCGTCTTTAGCGCAACCGAATTACTCATCTTGATTCAGTTTGCTTCTGCGACGGGCATCCTGGCCTTTCTACTGCAAAAGAAAAAGGAAAGACTTCCTTTCGTGCCTTTCCTCTTACTCGCTGCCTGTGTAATTATTTTTGGTAAGCTACTGCTTGTTTGATAAAGTCCTCAATCGGCTCTCCTTGGTGGAGAGCTTTTACGATTTTTGAACCGACGATAACGCCATCTGACACCGCATTGAAGCGTTCTACATCAGCTTGACTAGATACGCCAAAACCTGTCAAGACTGGGATATCGGCCACTTGATGAAGTTGTGCCAAGTGCTTGTCCAAATCTGCGCGGTAATTGCCTGATTTCCCTGTCACCCCATTGATGGCAACCGCATAGACGAATCCTTCTGCCCCATCAATCAACTCTTTCTGACGCTCAAGCCCTGTCGTCAAACTAACTAGGGGAATCAAAGCGATGTCTGTATCTGCCAAATAAGGCTCCACAAAATTGGTATGCTCATGAGGAAGGTCTGGAATGATCAAGCCCTTAACCGCTGTATCTGCCAAATCTTTGACAAAGTTCTCCACACCGTACTGAAAGAGAGGGTTGAAGTAGGTCATGATGACAAGTGGAACCTCTGTTTCAATGGTTTTCAATGTTTCAACCAAAGCCTGGGTAGAGGTCCCGTGGGCTAAACTGCGCAAGCCAGCTTCTTCGATAACAGGTCCATCTGCAACAGGGTCTGAAAAGGGAATACCAACTTCAATAGCCGAAACACCCAAATCTTCTAAAAAGTGAATTGTTTCAGAAAGACCGTCCAAACCTTTTTCGTGGTCACCAGCCATGATATAGGGAACGAAAATTCCTTTTCCAGCTGCTTTAATAGCGTTCAATTTTTCTGTTAGTGTCTTAGGCATAAGTTTCTCCCTTCTTTACTGCATCTGCTTCCAAGCGGTCTTTGACTTGAACCACATCCTTGTCCCCACGACCTGATAGACAGACAATCATAGACTTTTCTGGTCCAAGTTCTTTGGCCAATTTCACTGCGAAAGCAATGGCATGACTCGATTCCAAGGCTGGGATAATCCCTTCCACACGAGACAAGAGTTGGAAACCTTCCAAGGCTTCTTCGTCTGTCACAGGGACATAGCTGGCACGTTTAATATCGTGGTAGTGAGAATGTTCTGGACCAATACCAGGATAGTCCAAACCTGCTGAGATAGAGAAGGCTTCAAGAATTTGACCATGGGCATCTTGGAGCACATCCATGAGGGAACCATGAAGGACACCCGGACGACCCTTGGTCAAGGTAGCTGCGTGGTGCTCCGTATCCACACCAAGTCCAGCCGCTTCAGCCCCATACATAGCTACAGACTCATCTTCTACAAAGGGATGGAAGAGCCCGATAGCATTAGAACCACCACCAACACAGGCTACTAAAGCATCTGGTAGATTTTTACCTGTCAAGTCACGGTACTGTTGTTTAGCTTCTCGACCAATAACACTTTGGAAGTCACGAACGATTTCTGGGAATGGATGAGGCCCCAAGGCAGAACCAAGGATATAGTGGGTATCATCAATATTAGCTACCCATGAACGAAGGGCTGCATTGACCGCATCCTTGAGCACGCGCGAACCGTCTGTCACTGCCTCAACCTTAGCTCCCAAAAGCTCCATACGGAACACATTGAGGGCTTGGCGTTTGACATCTTCCTCACCCATGTAGATAGTACATTCCATGTTAAAGAGGGCTGCAGCAGTTGCAGTTGCCACACCGTGCTGACCAGCACCTGTTTCAGCGATAATTTTCTTTTTACCCATGCGTTTAGCCAGAAGAACTTGTCCCAAGGCATTGTTAATCTTGTGGGCCCCTGTATGGTTAAGGTCTTCACGTTTAAGATAAATCTTGGCTCCGCCGATATGCTGGGTCAAGTTTTTTGCGTAGTAAAGAGGAGTTTCACGCCCCACATACTGGCGCAAAAGTTGGTTTAATTCCTCTTGGAAACTTGGGTCTGCCTGACTTTCACGATAAGCCTTTTCCAACTCCAAAACTGCTGTCATCAATGTTTCTGGGACAAAACGTCCACCGAATTTTCCGTAAAATCCATCTTTATTTGGTTCTTGATATGCCATTCTTTACCCTCTCTATAAATCTTCTAATCTTTTCCTGATCTTTTTGTCCATCTGTCTCCACTCCGCTCGATACATCGACTGCATAGGGAGTAAAATGTTGAATTGCTTTTACGACATTGTCTTCATTAAGCCCACCTGCGATAAAGAAGGGCTGAGTTAATCCAGCCGTATCTAGTTGACCCCAATCAAAGGTTTGACCACTCCCTGCCACAGGGGCATCAAAGAGGAGATAGTCTGCCTGAGAATAGGGCACATGCCCCTCTCCATCCACCTGCACAGCCTGAATGCTGGTGCAAGGCAAATCCTCAAACAAATTATCCGACACCTGACCGTGAATCTGTACCAAGTCCAATCCAACTTTGTCGATTGCTTCTAGCAGTTCTACCCGAATTGGTGAAACAAATACACCAACCTTTTTGACATCTGCAGGAATAAGCTTTGCCAGCTCAGCAGCCTGATCCAAGGTCACCTGTCTTTTACTAGGTGCGAAGACAAAACCGATGTAGTCTGCTCCTGCTAAAACGGCTGTCTCTACTGCTTCTTTGGTGGATAATCCGCAAATCTTAACCTTTGTCAATTTGCAACTCCTTGATTCTCTGGGCTACATCTTCTGCCTGCATGAGAGCTGTCCCAACTAAAATTCCGTTAAAGTATGGTGCTACTCGTTCCGCATCCTGCCCTGTGAAAATAGCAGATTCAGAAATGTAATAGCGCCCTTCTTCAAAGTGCTGAGCCAAGTCTACACTGGTCTGCAAGTCGACTTCAAAGGTGGTCAAGTTGCGGTTATTGACCCCGATAATTTGAGCACCAAGGCGGTGAGCTACCTCTAGTTCAGCTAAATTGTGAGTTTCCACTAAAACTTCCAGACCAAGCTCTGTCGCATAGTCAAAAAGTTCCTTGAGGCGTTCTTCGGACAAGGCTGCCACGATGAGCAAGATAACTGTTGCACCTGCATTGCGAGCTCGAATGATTTGCTTTTCATCTATGATAAAGTCCTTGTTGAGCGTCGGAATGTTTACCTGACTGGAAATCTCCCTTAGATAATCCAAATGCCCTTTAAAGAAAACCTCATCTGTCAAAACTGAAATCATCACTGCGCCGTTTGCTTCATAAGTCTGGGCCTGTTGTACAATATCCACATCAAGATTGATATCTCCCAGACTAGGACTAGCTTTCTTGACTTCAGCGATTACCTGCAAGCGGTCTTGATAATTCTTCAAAAAGTCAGCCAAGCGGTAGGTCTGGCGCAAGGGCTGGATTTGCTCCAGCTCCATCTGCTCGACCTCACGCGCCTTCTGTTCCAAGATTCGTGATAAAAATTCCTGACTCATTTTTGGTACTCCTGTAACAGTCTGAGTTTTTCAAGGGCCTTGCCACTAGCAATCACTTGACGGGCCAAGGCCACTCCTTCCTTGATACTAGCTACCTTACCATTAGCATAGAAACCAAGACCAGCATTTAAAACTGTAGTTTCCAAGAATGGACTTGGTTCGTTTTTCAGAACGCTGAGCAAAATTTCTGCATTTTCCTGAGCGTTTCCTCCCCGAATGTCCTCAATTGCAATGCGTTCCATTCCCAAATCCTCTGGAGTGAAGCTTGACAAGGTGATTTCGCCATTTTCAAGAAGAGCAATATTAGTTGTTCCATTCAAACCAGCTTCATCCAATCCTTCTGGCCCAGCAACCACGATGGCGCGTTTGCGACCCATATTTTTCAAAACCTGAGCTGTGCTTTCTAGGAGTTCTGGACGACTAATTCCAAGAAGCTGTGTTTCCAAAGCCATTGGGTGAATCAGGGGACCAGTCAAGTTCATAATCGTTGGGATTCCCAACTCCAAACGAGCTGGCATGATGTATTTCATAGCTGGGTGCATATTTTTGGCAAAGAGAAAGACGATTCCAGTTTTATCAAAGACCTTACCTAGTTCAGCTGGTTTGAGGTCTAGGTTGATGTCCAAGGCTTCGAGGACATCTGCAGAACCAGATTTAGAAGAAATCGAGCGGTTACCGTGTTTTGCCATATGAACACCGCCACCAGCCAAGACGAAAGCTGCAGTTGTAGAAATATTAAAGCTGAAAGACTTGTCGCCTCCAGTACCACAGTTGTCCATGGCGTCATGGATTTCAGTTGGAATATGTTGGGCATGGCCTCTCATGACTTGGGCAATAGCTGTGCGTTCTTCAGGTGTTTCCCCCTTCATCTTAAGAGCTAAGAGGAGAGAAGCAATCTGTGCCTCTGTTACACGTCCAGTTACGATACGCTCAATGACATCCGTCATTTCCACACCTGATAAATTTTCAAATTTTGCTAGTTTTTCAATAATCTCTTTCATCCTAGTTTCCTCACTTTACAACCTTCTCGATAAAATTCCGAATAGAAGACAAGCCATCTGGCGTTCCGATACTTTCTGGATGGTACTGGAAGCCATAAATTGGAAGATTTTTGTGTTGAATTCCCATAATAGCTTGATCATCAGTCGAACGAGCTGTCACCTCAAAGTCTTCTGGCATTTCTTCAATCAAGATACTGTGGTAACGCATGACCGCACGGCCATCCTCAATGTCTTGATACAAAACAGATGGCGCTTCAAAGCGGATATTGCTCTGTTTCCCATGCATGACTTTGGGAGCCAAGCCTAACTTACCGCCAAAAACTTCTGCGATAGCTTGGTGACCCAAACAAATCCCAAGAATCGGCTTCTTACCAGCAAAGTCACGAATCATATCCTCCATCTTTCCAGCATCAACTGGCCAACCAGGACCAGGAGAAAAGACCAGACCATCTGCTTTTTCAGCTTCTTCATACAGCCTAGGATCATCATTTCTCAAGACCTGCACTTCTGCAAAATTCCCAATGTATTGAGCCAAGTTATAGGTAAAAGAATCATAGTTGTCAATTAATAAAATCATGGTCTTAGTTCTCCAATTCTAGTCATAGATTTTGCTTTGTTAATGGTTTCTTGGTATTCGTTTTGGGCGATAGAGTCGTAGACAATCCCTGCCCCAGCCTGCACATAGGCTCTTTGATTTTTAAGAATCATGGTTCGGATGGCGATAGCGAAATCCATATCACCCGTCGCAGACAAGTAGCCAATTGCTCCTGCATATACGCCCCGTTTTTCTCTTTCCAGTTCATAGATGCGTCTCATAGCCCGAATCTTTGGTGCTCCAGAAACGGTTCCAGCTGGAAGGGTTGATTTCAAGGCATCCATAGCAGTGAGTTCTGGAAGCAAACGCCCCTTAACCACACTGGTCAAATGCATGACATAGCGGAAGAGCTCTACTTCCATATACTTGGTAACTTGAACACTTGCCGTTTCAGAGATGCGGCCAATATCGTTACGTCCCAAGTCTACTAACATTCGATGTTCTGCTGTTTCCTTTTCATCAGAAAGCAGGTCTGTCGCCAAAGCCTTGTCCTCTTCATCCGTTGCTCCTCTTGGTCGTGTCCCTGCAATCGGATTAGTTGTTACGATGCCATTTTTGACAGAAACCAAACTTTCTGGACTGGCTCCAATGATTTGATAATCCCCAAAATCATAGAAATAAAGGTAATTAGATGGATTGGTCACACGAAGATTTCTGTAGAAGTCAAATGGATTTCCAGTAACTTCTGCTGAGAAGCGCTGACTGAGCACGCATTGGAACATATCGCCATTACGAATCAAGTCACGAGCTGTTTCCACCATTTCCTCAAACTTCTGAGGAGCGATATGGGGTTTGAAGTCCAGTGGTGATAAATCCAAGTCTTCAAATTCATTTGGTGCAGGAATGCGTAATTCCGCAAGTACTTGGTTCAAGGCTTCTTCCAAGTCTTCTTGATTACGCTCACTATAGAGAGCATCTTCGATGACATGGATTTTTTCCTTCTTGTGGTCAAAGACCATGTAGCTCTCATAGATAAAGAAATGCATGTCAGGCGTCCCAATTGTATCCTCAGGAATTTGACCAATTTCTTCATAAAGCGAAATCATATCGTAACCAACAAAACCAATGGCTCCCCCACCAAAAGGTAGGTCTGAATGGTGCTGGCTCTTATGAGTCACTTGATAAAGGAAATCCAAGGGATCCCGATCAATCACTTGACCATTTTGATAAAGAACTCCATTTTCAAACTTAATCTCAAAAACTGGATTATAGGCTAAGATAGAAAAACGAGCGGTTTCCTTGTCTCTCGGAATACTCTCTAAGATAACCTTGTGTTGCCCCTTTAAGCGCATATAAGCCAAGATTGGTGATAAGACATCTCCATGAATGATTCGTTCCATTGTAATTTCCCTTTCAGTTCTACTTCTAGTCCGTGGCGACTGTATGAAAAATCCCCACGCAAAATAACTTGCGTGAGGACGAAATTCGCGGTGCCACCTCAATTATAGGATTTCTCCTATCTCTCATTCCTGTCTCAGAAACCTCCTGTAACAGGCTGTGCGATAAAGGGCACTCCCTTGAGAATTATGTTTTTTCCTCTCGTTTCAGATGGACCCAACCTTACAGCTTTCTCTGCTTGTTTCCAGCAACCACAAGCTCTCTGTGAGAGAAAAAACTGTAATTTTTCCATCTTTTATTTTTTAGCTTCTAGGTAGTCTGCAATTGCAGCTACGTCCTTGTCTCCACGACCAGAGACATTGATGATGATAATGTCGTCTTTACTTAGTTTCGGTGCACGTTTAACTGCTTCTGCGATAGCGTGCGAACTTTCAATCGCTGGGATAATTCCTTCTGTCTTGCTGAGAAGGAGGAGAGCCTGAACAGCTTCTTCATCCGTCGCTGCAACATATTCCACGCGACCTGAATCTTTGAAGTAGGCGTGTTCTGGGCCAACCCCTGGATAGTCCAATCCAGCTGAGATAGAGTAAACTGGAGCCAGCTCTCCATCTTCCTTAAAGACTGCATAGGTCTTCATGCCGTCGACAATTCCGATACTACCTTTTGTCATAGTAGCTGCGTGCTTGTCTGTGTCAAGTCCATGACCAGCAGCTTCGACCCCAACCAATTTGACTTCTTCATCAGCCACATACTGAGAAAAAGCACCAATAGCATTAGAACCACCACCTACACAGGCAATAACGTAGTCTGGTAAACGACCTTCTTTTTCTAAGATTTGACAGCGAGATTCTTCACTGATGACCTTTTGGAACTCATGAACAATGGTAGGATAAGGGTGAGGCCCTACAGCAGATCCCAGAACATAGAAGGCTTCCAAATCATTCATCCATGCTCCAAAGGCTGCATCAACCGCATCCTTAAGAGTTCGTGTTCCCGTTTCAACTGCGTGAACAGTTGCTCCCATCATCTCCATACGGAAAACATTGAGACGTTGACGTTCCACATCCTCTGCCCCCATGTAGACATCACAGGCCATACCAAACTTGGCTGCAGCTGCCGCCGTCGCAACCCCGTGCTGACCAGCTCCTGTTTCTGCGATTACTCGTTTTTTGCCCATACGTTTGGCCAAAAGAATCTGTCCTAAAACGTTGTTTAGCTTGTGAGAACCAAGGTGGTTAAGGTCTTCACGTTTGAGATAAATCTTAGCGCCACCTAAGTGGTCTGTCAAACTTTCCGCAAAATAGAGCGGTGTTTCGCGACCTGAATAGTCCTTTAAGTAATGGCGAAATTCTGCCAAAAACTCTGGATCATCCTTGTACTTGTCAAATGTCACTTCCAACTCATCCAACAAAGCCTGAATCGGCTCCGGTACAAAACTACCACCAAATTGTCCAAAATAACCTTTAGTTGTCATAAAATTTTCCTCTTTCTGTATTGGTTCCAAGATATGAAAAAAGCCCACACACAGAATCTACTTCTGCGTGAGGGCGTTGGTAACGCGGTGCCACCTCAATTATAAAGGGACTATCCCCTTTACATCTCTATCTTGTCTAACAACAAGTTGCACTGTAAGGTGTGCGCACCGAACTTTCATTGTTTCAAATTCATTTTAAAATCAGCCCACTTTCACTACTTCCAACCACCTGTTCACAATCACCACAGGCTCCCTGAAGATCAAAAATAATTACTTTTCTGATTTATTGAACTTATTTTAATACTTTGTTTTTTCTTTGTCAAGACTTTTTTACAATTTTTTTGATGAAGCTAGTACTTTTTCAGAAACTGTTTTGAAAGTCTCAATGATATAGTCTACTTCTTCATCGCTTAATTTAGTGTGAAGAGGGAGCGTAATTTCATTTTCAAAGAAGGCATAGGCTCTTGGATAATCTGCCATATCAAAGCCAAGATTCTTATAGGCTGTCAAGAGAGGAAGTGGTTTGTAGTGGACATTACTTGCAATTCCTGCTTTGGCCAATTCTTGGATGATAAGATTGCGTTCTTCTAGGCTCGCTCCTTCTACATGGGTGATGTAGAGGTGACGACTTGACTCAACAGTTTCCGTCTTATGTGCCAATGGATGGATGCGAGAACCTGCAAAACCACGATCATAGCGGTCCACAATGTCCTTACGACGTTGCAACAAACCAGAGTAGCGGTCCAATTGTACCAAACCAAGGGAAGCCATGATATCTGTCATATTGCACTTGTAGGCTGGTGTCACAATATCGTATTCCCATGAGCCCAGTTGCATCTTGGCAAGAGCATCCTTAGTTTGCCCGTGAAGGGAAAGAATTTGGAATTCCTTGTACATCTCTTCGTCATCAATCGCTGGATTGGCTTTCCAAGTCGCACTTCCTCCCTCAGCAGTTGTAAAATTCTTAACGGCATGGAATGAGAAGGAAGTAAAGTCAGCGATAGAACCAGCTGGTTGTCCTTTATAAGTAGATCCCAAAGCGTGGGCACTATCAGAGACAATCACAATACGGTTAAAGGCCTTTTGCCACTTGCTTGAAGCATTAAAGAGATCACGTTTTTTCTCCACAACTTGGAACAAACGGTCGTAGTCGCAAACAATCCCTGCAAGCTCTACTGGGATGATCACCTTTGTCTTTTCAGTGATAGCTTGCTCCAGCAAGTCATAGTCCATCTCAAACGTATCTGCTTGAATATCCACCATGACAGGGGTCGCTCCTACGTGAGTGATGACACTACATGAAGCTGTATAAGTCATAGCTGGAACGATGACTTCATCTCCAGGACCCACTTCCAAAACACGCAAAATCAACTCAAGAGCGGCAGTTGCAGAGTTAAGACAGACAGTCTTGGGCGTCTGTGTATATTGAGACAAGCGACGCTCCAGTTCTTTGGTCTTAGGACCTGTTGTAATCCAACCAGAACGCAGGGTATCCGCTACTTCAGCAATTTCTGCTTCCGTAATATCGGGTGGTGAAAATGGAATATTGTAATTTGGCATTGATTTGCTCCTTTTATCTGTACTCATTTTCTTATGACTACTTTATTTTAGCACTTCAAACACGGTTTGAAACATGATTTTGATGTCTCCAAGGAAACTAAACTCTCGGAGATAGGCGAGGTTATAGCGCATCTTTTCAGGAAGGACGTGTTCGACATAGGCCTGGTCAACTGACAAACCTTTCTCCGTCATTTGACTGATGATGGTGTCCTCATCCTTGTAGTTGATGCTGGCTGGAGAGGTAATCCCTGCTGGTAAAAGCAAAGTCGCCATCATTTCAGGGCTATACTGCTCTGTGTAGCGTGGCACTTCAGGTCGTGTACCGACAAAGGACATCTCACCTTTAAGGACATTGACCAACTGAGGCAGTTCGTCCAAACGCACACGGCGGATGAAATTGCCGACCTTGGTGATGCGGCTATCGTTAGCAGAAGTCACCAGACTTCCTTTTTTATCCGCATCCGTCACCATGGTACGGAACTTCCAAATCTTGAAAGGTCGATTGTACTGGGTCACGCGCTCTTGCTTGTAAATCACTGGCCCCTTGCTATCCAACTTGATCCAAATGCTCAAAATGAGAAAGATGGGAGAGGTCAGAACCAGTACAACCAAGGCCAAAACCCAGTCCAAACAACGCTTGAAAATCAGCGAACCCTTCCTTTTAGAGACAAGCTGGTAGTAAGACTCAACCTCGCTTGATTTCATTTCCACGGGCAAGTCTTCCCATTTCAGCATGCTGTTTCTCCTTTGTTTTTATTATACTATTTGTCAACATTTTTCATTATACCACAAAATGGAAAAGGCGGTGAAAGAAATCTGTAATTTGAAGGATTTCCTTCTTACACTCAATGAAAATCAAAGAGTAAACTAGAAAGCTAGACGCAGGCTGCTCAAAATATAGCTTTGAGGTTGCAGATAAAACTGACATGGCTTGAATAGATTTTCAAAGAGTATTAGGCCATGGCACCCGCCTGCAAGCTATACATCTTGTGATAGGTTCCTCCCAGATCCAAGAGTTCCTCATGGGTTCCACTCTCGATAATGCGCCCCTTGTCCAAAACATAGATACAGTTGGCGTCTTGGATGGTAGAAAGGCGGTGAGCAATGGCAATGGTTGTTCGTCCCTGTCTCATCTTAGCCAGTGAAGCTTGAACCAGACTTTCTGTTTCAGAGTCAATATTTGCTGTCGCTTCATCCAAAATCAAGATTTTGGGCTGACTGGCAACTGTTCTAGCAAAGGCAAGAAGCTGACGCTGACCAGTAGAGAAGCTCGAACCACGCTCAGACACAGGTGCATCATATCCCTGAGGAAGTTCTTGAATAAAGGAATCTGCATCCACGAAGGCTGCCGCAGCCTGGACCTGCTCATCACTAATGTCTTGGTACATGGCGATATTGGACTTAATGGTCCCGTGATAGAGGAAGGGATCCTGCAAGACCAAACCGATGTTTTTTCTCAGCTCTTCCTGACTATAGTCTCTAATATCCACCCCATCCAAGAGAACTCGCCCTGACTGGAATTCATAAAAGCTCATGAGGACATTTATAATCGAAGATTTCCCCGAACCTGTATGACCTACAAAGGCAATGGTTTCACCCTTGTTAACAGAGAAAGAAATATCATCCAGAATCTGATGTTTACCGTCATATGAGAAACATACATGTTCAAAACGGATATTGCCCTCTTGGACTTTAGACTGCCCATCTTTTTGATGAGGCTCATAGGTCTTCTCGTCAATCAAGGCAAAAACACGGCCTGCAGACACCATGGAAGTTTGAAGGGTTGAAAAGTTTTGCGTCACCTCGATTAAGGGGTCAAAAAGACGATTGATGTATTGGATAAAGGCATACATGGTTCCGGCCGTTATCCCGATAGAAAGACCACGATAGCCAAAGTAGGCCATCAAGACAGCATAACCTAGAAGTTTCAGCAAACTCATGGCAGGACGCAAAAAGAGGGCATCCAAGGCTACAGAACGGTTGGCATAGACTAAGTGTTCTCGATTGATCTCATCAAATTCCGCCTGCAGGCGCTTCTCTTGATTAAAGGCCTGGATAATCCTGATTCCTTCGATATTTTCTGCCAGCTTACTATTGATATCTGACAAGAGACTTCTGGTTTTCTCAATGATTTTCACTGATTTTTTCCGATAGAGATTGACCAAAAGGAAGATCAAGGGGAGAAAGAGCAAGACTAATGCAGTCAAACGAAAATCCAACACCAACATGGTATAAAGAGTTGTCAGAAAGATGAAAACTGCTGAGATAAAGCTAGATAAAATCCCTGAAAACATATCACTGATGGTCTCGGTATCATTTGTCAAACGAGAGACGATAGAGCCTGCTGGCGTCTTGTCAAAGTAAGACATGCCCAGCTTCTCCATATTGGAAAAGGCATCGCGACGAATATCCCTAACGATGCTGTAGGATACCCGCGCAAAGAGAAGATTACCGACATACTGAACTAGAGTTTGAAGGATATAAAGGCCATAGTAGACCAGCAAAACGGTCACAGCGAGTTGATTGAGATTGCTGAGATACTGATCGATAAAGTGGGAAGCCACAAGGGGAATGACACTTTTGATGACCGTCGTCGCTAGGAGAAAACTGAGAGCCAAAAAGGTCAGGAGTCCATAAGGCTTGAGATAAGACATCAAGCGCTTCAATACAGCCCATTGTTCTTGTTTATTCTGCATCTTCTTCTCCTTTCATTTCTAACTGCTGAGACTGGTAGGTTTGAGCATACCAGCCATCCAAAGCTAGCAAGTCTTCGTGTGTGCCCTGTTCAATAATTTGACCATTTTGCAGAACTAAAATCAAATCTGCATGGACAACTGCACTGAGGCGATGAGCTGTGATAATGGTTGCCTTGTCCTTACGCGTCTCCTTGAGATTGTCGATGATAGCGTACTCTGTCTTGGCATCCACAGCCGACAAGGAATCATCTAAAATCAAGATATCAGGGTCTAAAATCATAGCCCGACTCATGGCCAGACGCTGCTTTTGCCCACCAGAAAGACTGACTCCCTTTTCACCAATCAACGTATCAAATCCCTGAGGCATGTCTACAATATCTTGGTAAACTTGAGCTAGCTTAGTCGCTTCCTCGACCGCTGAAAGAGGCAGTTTAGGATTGCCAAAGCGGATATTGTCTAAGATTGAAGTCGCAAAGAGGAACTGGTCCTGAGGGACGTAGCCCATGAGACTACGAAGATCTGTCAGACGATAGTCACGAATATTATGACCGTTTAGGTAAATAGCACCCTTATCCACATCATATTCACGCAAAAGGAGCTTGATTAAGGACGTTTTTCCAGAGCCTGTCTGACCAACCAAGCCCAGAGTTTGCCCTTTTTCCAAACTAAAGTGAACATTTGTCAGTGTTTCCTCATTTTCAAAGGCAAAGCTATCAATGGCATACTGCAAGCGCCCGTTTTCAATGCCATCTAAAGGAAACTCAGGGTCTTGTACAGGTGATTCCTGAGACAAAAGTTCCTCAATCCGCTGATAGGAAACCTTCCCTCGCTGGGTAATATTAAAGAGGAAGCCAATGGCCATGAGAGGCCAGACCAGCATATCCAAGTAGCTTATAAAGGTGACCAGATTCCCAACCGTGATTTGCTCTTTCTGAACCATCAAGGAGCCGACCAAGAGCGTTAAAACATAGGAGGAACCAACAAATAAGAGAACCATAGGGTCAAAGAGACTATCGTATTTCATGGTTTGGAGGTTCTTTTGGAAGGTCAATTCATTGACTGCCTGAAAGGACTTCAACTCGTCCGCCTGATACCCGAAAGACTTGGTCACTTTAATACCTGATACAGACTCCTGCACCTTGTTATTGAGTTCAGAAAAGGCAGCCTGTGATTCGCCAAAAGCCTTGTGGGTCTTTCTCCCTAGACGACTGGTCGCATAAGCCATGAAAGGTAAGGGTAAAATGGCAACTAGAGTCATTTGCCACGAAATGCTAAAGAGCATGGTCAGCAAGGTCACCAGCGCTGTGATAGAGGCATCCACCGCAGACATGACTCCTCCACCTGCTAAACGAGTCAAGGCATTGATATCGTTGGTTGCATGTGCCATCAGGTCCCCCGTCCGATAGGTTTGATAAAAAGCTGGAGACATTTTTGTGAAATGTTCAAATAAGCGAGATCGCATAATCTGTCCCAAACGGTAGGAAGTCCCAAGGATATACATACGCCAAACATAGCGCAGATAGTACATCCCAAAGGCTGCAAGAAGCAAGTAAAATAGGGCAAGAAGGAGGTCCTGCTGGGTTAATTGCCCCAATGTGATGGCATCAATGACCCTCCCCATAACCATTGGGGGAATGAGGTTGAGGACGGAAACCAAGACCAGAGCCACAATCCCGACTAAATAACGGCGTTTTTCTAACTTGAAAAACCACCAAAGTTTTTGAATAATGGACATAACATCCCTTTCTGATTGCAAATAGAAACCTGAGGCCAAGACCCCAGGTTTTTCTTATTCATAAGTTACGACTGAGACGGCACCCTTGTCATACTCAGCGATAAAGATATTGGCCACATTGTCATGCCCTTGTTTGCTGAGATTATCAAGCAACCACTCTTCGCTACGGTCAATATATTCCAAAACATCGACTTGGATCACACCGTCAGTCACAACTGGATACTTAGGATTTTCATCTCCCATTTGGACCACGATGAGTTGGCCATTTTGCTCATGCACAGCTCGTTTGACCTGTTTCATCTGGAAAATCCCTTGGCTACGAAGTTTGAGAGCAACTTCTGCTGCAGACAAACCAACTGAACGACAGGCTTCTGGGTCAATCTGCCCATTTTTGATAAGGAGAGTTGGTTTTCCATCAATCAAGCGTTTGACAAAACGAACATTGTTATTGAGCCACTTTAGGGTCAAGACCAAAATCGTCCACATCATCAAAATCACTGCATACTGGAGAATACTGATAGAACTATTGTAAATCACCCCACCGATGATACCACCGAGAACATAGTTCTGAATTTGGTCTGTCGCAGAGTTAGGTGCTAGGTTCCCCTTTCCTGTCACATTGATAACAAAAACAAGCGAGAAGAGCCCCAAGGCCAGTTTGATTAAAATTTCCATATAATTGAGTGTCATTTGTTTACCTCCACCAATTCAATAGCATCTGTTTGATGCAATTCTAATTTCTCTAAAAGATACTTGTCTGGTTGGCTCCCGTTCATGGCACGATAGACATTTGAACCTACCTTGACAAGCGCTCCATCAGTGGCTGCAGAAGTATTGACATAGACTTCTGATTTATCCACTCCCAAGTCTTTGGAAACAACCTCTATGAAATGAAGGGAAGTTTGAAATTGGTTGTTAGAGGCTTGATTGGTCTGGTATTTTGAGATTGTCACCAAAAGCATGGCTACCAAGGTCAAGGCCAAAATCATGACCAATTCCCGAAACTTAGTCCCCTTTTTATCTCGATAGGCTTTAAAAGCAAAAAATCCTGTGATAGCTAGGAGCACAATCCCAAAGCCAATCATGATGCCATTTTGCTGACTGATTTGGCTAAGTACATAGTCATATGAGTAAAATTTCATTTATTTTCACTCCCTTTCATAAAATCATTCTTAATTATAAACGAAAGAGAGTGATTTTTCAAGCCATACGTTGGGGAAATGGACCTTTTTTTGGTATAATAAAATCTATAATCTGAATGAAAAAGGTAACTTTATGAAACTCATCTCATGGAATATTGATTCCCTCAATGCTGCCCTAACTAGTGACTCAACTCGTGCCAAATTGTCCCAAGAAGTACTACAAACTTTGGTCGCTGAAAATGCTGATATCATTGCTATCCAAGAAACCAAGCTTTCTGCCAAGGGTCCTACAAAGAAACACTTGGAAATTTTAGAGGAACTCTTCCCAGGTTACGAAAACACGTGGCGCTCTTCCCAAGAACCTGCCCGTAAAGGCTATGCTGGAACCATGTTCCTCTATAAGAAAGAACTTACGCCAACTATCAGCTTCCCAAAAATCGGTGCCCCTTCTACCATGGACTTGGAAGGTCGTATCATCACTCTAGAATTTGATAAATTTTTCGTTACCCAAGTTTACACACCAAATGCTGGAGATGGACTCAAACGCTTGGAAGAACGTCAAGTCTGGGATGTCAAATATGCTGAGTATTTAGCGGAGTTGGACAAACAAAAACCAGTCCTTGCAACCGGTGACTACAACGTAGCCCACAATGAAATCGACCTTGCAAATCCTGCTAGCAACCGCCGTTCACCTGGATTTACCGACGAGGAACGTGCTGGATTTACCAACCTTTTGGCAACTGGATTTACGGATACCTTCCGCCACATTCACGGCGATGTTCCAGAACGCTACACTTGGTGGGCACAGCGCAGCAAGACTTCTAAAATCAACAATACTGGCTGGAGAATCGACTACTGGCTCACAAGTAACCGTCTCGCAGACAAGGTCACTAAATCTGATATGATTGACTCAGGTGCTCGCCAAGACCACACACCCATTGTCTTGGAGATTAAACTCTAAGGAGAAAACGAATGGACTATCAAGCTGTCATTCCTGAATTTGTAGTATCTGACATCGAAAAATCACGCCACTTCTACTGCGACCTGCTAGGATTCTCTGTCGAATACGAGCGTCCAGAGGAGAAATTTCTCTTCCTCTCGATTGAAGACTGCCAACTTATGCTAGAAGAAGGAAGCGCAGAAGAATTAGCTCAGCTGACCTATCCTTTCGGGCGCGGTGTCAATATTTCCTTTGGCATTGCAGATGTTCCTCAGCTCCACCAAAAACTGCTGGAAGCTGACTATCCTATCCATCGTCCCCTCACAAAAAGAGAATTTCGAGTAGGAGATAGCTTTATATATCCCCATGAATTTGCGATTTTGGATCCAGATGGTTATTTTTTAAGATTTAGCGAGTAGAATAATAAAGATTGGGAAAAAGTCTTTAAAGTTAGAAAAAGGCATATTGTCAGGTGTTTAAAAACCTAATAATATGCCCTTTTATGATGGAAAAACCTTCTAAATGTTAGCTAATAAGTTAATTTTTGCCCCTTTTTATGATATTTGTTCGTTTTTTAAACCAAAACACTAACAAAATATTTGATTTTTAAAGTTATTTAGTGTAAAATAAAAACATTGGCTCAAGCCTATTTAAAATTGAATATCATTTTACTTGTTTATGTCGTGAATTGGCACGACGTTTCTACAAGGTGCCGGAACACCTAACAATAAGTAAGTCAGAAGTGAGGTATGGTCGTTTTTGCCATGCCTATTTTGGGGACTTACTTAGAGATTAAGTAAGTCCTTTTTGAATATTTTTAATATTTCCATTAATTAGTGCGGACGGGAGCAACTTCCTTCGGAATTTCATCCCTAATTTTTGAGCCAAAAGTCTCAAAAATCCCGTCATAGACAATAACAAGATTATTGTCTATGATACCACTACAACGGGAAATATTTGATAAGACTCGCTTCGCTCGTAATAGTTTTATCAAATATATAGTACTAGTAAAAGGGATTACTATAGAAACATTTAAACAACAAGTAAATTGGCTTTTAGACTTTAGGAGGTCTTATGAAATTATTAGAAGAGTGCATCCTCAAGGATGGGCACATCTTGGGTGACAACATCCTCAAGGTGGATTCCTTTTTAACTCACCAAGTTGACTTTAGCTTGATGCGAGAGATTGGTAAGGTTTTTGCGGAAAAATTTACTGCTGCTGGTATTACCAAAGTCGTGACCATTGAAGCGTCAGGTATTGCCCCAGCCATTTTTACAGCTGAAGCCTTAAACATTCCCATGATTTTCGCTAAAAAAGCTAAAAACATCACTATGAACGAAGGCATCTTAACTGCCGAAGTTTACTCCTTTACCAAGCAAGTGACCAGCACCGTTTCTATCGCTGGAAAATTCCTCTCACCAGAGGACAAGGTCTTGATTATCGACGATTTCCTTGCTAACGGCCAAGCTGCTAAAGGCTTGATTCAAATCATCGAACAGGCTGGAGCCACAGTTGAAGCTATCGGGATCGTGATTGAAAAATCTTTCCAAGATGGCCGTGATTTGCTTGAAAAAGCAGGTTACCCTGTTCTATCACTCGCTCGTTTGGATCGTTTTGAAAATGGTCAGGTCGTATTTAAGGAGGCAGATCTCTAATGCAAACTCAAGAAAAACACTCGCAAGCAGCCGTTCTTGGCTTGCAGCACTTACTAGCCATGTACTCAGGATCCATCCTGGTTCCTATCATGATTGCGACAGCTCTTGGCTATTCAGCTGAGCAGTTGACCTACCTGATCTCTACAGATATCTTCATGTGTGGGGTGGCAACCTTCCTCCAACTCCAACTCAACAAATACTTTGGAATTGGACTACCAGTCGTTCTCGGAGTTGCCTTCCAGTCGGTCGCTCCTTTGATTATGATTGGGCAAAGCCATGGTAGTGGTGCTATGTTTGGTGCCCTTATTGCATCAGGGATTTACGTAGTTCTTGTTTCAGGCATCTTCTCAAAAGTAGCCAATCTCTTCCCATCTATCGTAACAGGCTCTGTTATTACCACGATTGGTTTAACCTTGATTCCTGTCGCTATTGGAAATATGGGAAATAACGTTCCAGAGCCAACTGGTCAAAGTCTCTTACTTGCAGCTATCACTGTTCTGATTATCCTCTTGATTAACATCTTTACCAAAGGATTTATCAAGTCTATCTCTATTTTGATTGGCCTGGTTGTCGGAACTGCCATCGCTGCTAGCATGGGCTTGGTAGACTTCTCTCCTGTTGCTGCAGCACCTCTTGTCCATGTCCCAACTCCTCTCTACTTTGGGATGCCAACCTTTGAAATCTCATCGATTGTCATGATGTGTATCATTGCAACGGTATCTATGGTTGAGTCAACAGGTGTTTACCTAGCCTTGTCTGATATCACAAAAGATCCAATCGACAGCACGCGCCTTCGCAACGGTTACCGTGCAGAAGGTTTGGCCGTTCTTCTCGGAGGAATCTTTAACACCTTCCCTTACACAGGATTTTCACAAAACGTTGGTCTGGTTAAATTATCAGGTATCAAGAAACGCCTGCCAATCTACTACGCAGCTGGGTTCCTCATTCTCCTTGGACTCCTTCCTAAGTTTGGCGCCCTTGCCCAAATCATTCCGAGCCCTGTTCTCGGTGGTGCCATGCTAGTGATGTTTGGTTTTGTATCGATTCAAGGGATGCAAATCCTCGCTCGTGTTGACTTTGCTAACAATGAACACAACTTCCTTATCGCAGCTGTTTCAATCGCTGCAGGTGTCGGTCTCAATAACAGTAATCTCTTCATCAGCATGCCGACAGCCTTCCAAATGTTCTTCTCAAACGGAATCGTCGTAGCCAGCCTCCTCGCCATTGTCCTCAATGCCGTATTAAATCATAAAAAGAAATAAGAAAAAGAGGTGTGAGCCTCTTTTTTATGTTATATCCTTACCTGTCTGTCTTCTGACCGTTGGCCTGTGACAAACATGGTAAATGTTGCCTTGCAGACATTTCTGCCTTCTTGATTGGTGATATCGACATCCACTACACAGGTTGTGCGACCTTGATGGACGCATTCTCCTTTAATGGTCAACACGTCGTCAAGTTTTCCTGCCTTGAGGTAGTTGATAGAGGATTGAAGTGTCACCCCATCAAGCCCCAGCGAGATAACCACCAAACCACTGATTTGGTCACAAAGGGTGAAGAGATAGCCACCATGGGCATTGCCATAGTAGTTGAGCGACGAGTCCACTACTTTGGTCGTCACCACAACGTGACCATCTCTCATTTGTTCTATTTCGTAATTTTCAAAGGCAGATATAGCGTCAAAATGAAAGTCTTTCATCGTTTCCTCCTGATATTTCAAACGACACTATGATACTACTTTTTATAGGACTGTGCAAGGAGAAAGCTCCTAGTCTGGCAAAATTCCGACCTGTTCCACAAAGCGCATAAAGGCTGTCTGTCCTTGTTCCGTCTGCTTGTAAACTCCAGCATCCTCCAGAACACGCGCAAAGATAATACCCACAGAGTCCTTGACGATTTCAAGGGCTTTTTCTTTATCCGCTAGGTCTGGATGTTGGACTTTAAGCTGCTCTGCCCATTTCTGATGATAGTCGGCAACTGTATCCCCATTTCCCACGAGATAGCTGGCGACTTGCTCTACTTCTGCTTTCAGACGTGGTGGCAAGATTGCCAAGCCCATGACCTCAATCAAGCCGATATTTTCCTTCTTGATATGTTGGACATCCTTGTGAGGATGATAAATGCCATCAGGATGTTCTGCAGAAGTCTGATTGTCCCGCAAGACCAAGTCCAACTCAAACTGGCCATCACGTTTGCGCGCTATAGGTGTGATGGTGTGATGCGGTGTCCCATCAGTCTCTGCCAAAATCTGCACACTAGTATCTGAATACTGGCGCCATTCCTGCAAAATCTTGTCAGCTAAGTTGATTAAATCTTCTTTGGAAGCCGAAGTCAAACGTAGCACTGACATAGGCCACTTGACAATTCCAGCCTTGACCTGCTCAAAACCAGCAAATCGGAAGGTCTTTTGCAAGGGAGCCAATTCCATAGGAAACACGTGACGGCCTCCCTGATAGTGGTCATGGGTGAGAATAGACCCCCCCACAATCGGCAAGTCGGCATTAGAGCCAGCAAAATATCCTGGAAACTGCTCTACGATAGCCAGCAGACGTTCAAAACTCTGACGACTAATGGCCATGGGACGATGCTGGCCATCTAAGAAAATACAATGCTCATTAAAGTAAGCATAGGGCGAATACTGGAAGCCCCACTCCTGACCAGCCATTTCAAAACGGATAATACGGTGGTTGCTACGGGCTGGGTGGTTGACTCGACCATGGTAGCCTTCATTTTCAATACAGAGCTGACACTGAGGATAATTACTAGCTTGCACCAACTTGGCTGCCGCAATCTCTTTGGGATCCTTTTCAGGCTTAGAGAGGTTGATGGTAATTTCAAGTTCACCGTAATCAGACGGAACACGATAAGCGATATTTTTAGCAATGGCCTTGAGTTTGATGTAGTCATTCTTCTGACTGAGTTGGTAGAAATCCGCTATCGCTTGCTCAGGAGACTGGGCGTAGGTTGCCCAAAAGTCACGATTAACCTGACTCGGACAAGGGGTCACCAAGTCCATCAATTCAGCACCAAGGATTTCACGCGCAGTCTGACTATCCTCAATCGTCTCTAGTCGAACGGCTTCCTCAACCAGCTGGTCCTTGAGATCAATCAATTTATCCAGATTGGTCTCAACTTCCAAAACACCATCTCCCACTCGTGCCAAGACACGATTGGTCAGGTAGATTCGATCCATTTCCTGAAATGAACTTTCAGCAATGACATGTGTTACAAATTTATCTACTAAGGTCACTATAGAGCCTCCTTTTAACTAGTCAAGGACGCGAGTGCCACCTGCAACTTCAGCGATATAGAAGCTTGGAGCGTAGCCAACTACTTCCTCGTAGTGTTTGCCTACAGCTTCCTTAAAAGCCTCAACAGTATCTTTTTGAACCAAGGCAATGGCACATCCACCAAAACCTGCCCCTGTCATACGAGCACCGAGAACACCTTCTTGTGTCCAAGCTGTGTGAACAAGAGTATCCAATTCCAAACCAGTTACTTCATAGTCATGCTCCAGAGAAACGTGTGACGCATTCATCAAACGACCAAATGTTTCCAAATCTCCTGCTTGAAGGGCTACTTGAGCTTTGAGGGTACGTTGGTTTTCAAGCACAGCATGGCGAGCACGTTTCAAACGATTTTCATCTTTAATCAGATAGCTGTATTGGTCAAAGGCCCACTCATCCAATTCACCCAAGGTCTGAATATCTAAAGCAACTTGCAATTCTTCCACTGCTTTTTCACACTCAGCACGACGTTCATTGTATTTAGAATCCGCCAATTCACGGCGTTTGTTAGTGTTCATGATAACAACGACATTGTCCTTCAAATCAAGTGGTACCAAATCATACTCTAAGTTGTTGGTATCAAGGTAAATAGCACGTTGATCAGCCCCCATACCAATAGCAAATTGGTCCATGATACCAGAGTTGACTCCGATAAAGTTATTTTCTGTTTGTTTTCCAATTTTAACCAAATCGAGACGCTCTAATTTTAAATCAAAGAGATGCTCTGCCACGACTCCTGTCAAGAGTTCAAGGGATGCTGAAGAAGACAAGCCAGCACCATTTGGGATATTCCCATAAACATAAAAATCAAAACCTTTGTCAATCACGTGTCCAGCTTCTTGCAAGAAATGAAGGACACCTTTTGGATAGTTGGTCCAGTTGTGCTCTTTTTCAAACTTGAGGTCGGCGAGAGGCACTTCGATAATACCCTTGTCCTCAAAGTTAGCTGAGTAGAAACGTAAAACTTGGTCGTCACGCTTACGAGCTGCACCGTAAGTTCCCAAGGAAATAGCAGCAGGAAAAACGTGCCCACCGTTGTAGTCTGTGTGTTCACCAATCAAATTGATACGACCTGGTGAAAAGAAAGTTTGGTCTGCTTCTTGACCAAAAACAGCAAGAAAGTCTTTGCGAAGAGTTTCAGCAGTAAGATGTTGTGTCATATGATTTCTCCTTTTACTGTCCGTTAAGTCACCTTAACGTGTAATCGTTTTCTTCTATTGTATCCAAGGGATTTTCCAAGGTCAATCCTTTTTACTAAAATTTTACTAAACTATCGGTAAAAAGCAGAAAAATATGATATACTAATCTAATCAAGGAGGATTTATGGCTACCTTAAAAGACATTGCACAGCTAGCCTCTGTCTCTATCGCGACCGTATCCCGTGTCCTCAATCGCGACCAGAGTCTATCTGTTACAGAAGAAACCAGACACCGTATTTTAACTGTTGCTGAAGAGCTGGGCTACACCAAGCACCTCAAGACAGGCGAGTCCCACAAGCCCAAGCAAAAGATTGCCATTATCCAATGGGTCAGCGAACAAGGGGAGCTAGACGATCTCTACTACTACCAGATTCGCCTAGGCATAGAAAAAAGAGCCCAAGAACTGGACTATGATATTTTACGCTATTTTAATGACCATCCTTTTACACTGAGCGAGGAAGTCATCGGGATTCTCTGCATCGGAAAGTTTAGTCGAGCTCAGATCTCTGCCTTTGAAGAATACCAAAAGCCTCTTGTCTTTCTAGACAGTGATACCCTCTCACTGGGACACACCTGCATTATCACGGACTTTTACACTGCCATGAAACAGGTTGTCGATTATTTCCTCAGTCAAGGGATGGACCGTATTGGGATTCTAACAGGGCTTGAGGAAACAACCGACCAAGAAGAAATCATTGAGGATAAGCGGCTGGAAAATTTCAGAAACTACAGTCAAGCGAAGGGAATTTATCATGATGAACTGGTCTTTCAAGGAAGCTTTACCGCCCAGTCTGGCTATGACTTGATGAAGGAAGCCATTCAGAACTTGGGAGATCAACTCCCGCCAGCCTTTTTCGCAGCCAGCGATAGTTTAGCTATCGGTTCCCTCCGTGCGCTCCAAGAAGCTGGAATCAACCTGCCAGACCGCGTCAGTCTTATTTCCTTTAACGATACTAGCCTGACCAAGCAAGTCTATCCTCCCCTCTCTAGCATCACCGTCTATACCGAAGAAATGGGCCGAGCAGGTATGGATATTCTTAATAAGGAAGTACTCCACGGTCGGAAAATCCCTAGCCTAACCATGCTGGGAACCAGACTGACATTGAGAGAGAGTACTCTGCCATAACTCCACAAATTAAAAATGACAAAAAATCCTAATAGAGAGTCTCAAATCTCCATTAGGATTTTCTTTTTTAGGCCATCACAATCATAGACTTAATGGTCTTACGTTCATCCATATCTTTATAAGCTTGATCAATATCTTCTAATTTATAGCTTGAAGTAAAGACACGGCCTGGATTGATATCACCATCAAGGACGGCTTTTAGTAAAAATTGCTTATCATATGTTGTCGCAGAAGCTGCCCCACCTGCTACAGAGATATTTTGCATAAATGTCGAACCAAGAGCACGATTATTATAGTGTGGGACTCCTACAAATCCCATACGCCCTCCATTATGAAGGACACCTAGCGCCTGTTCTACAGCAGCCTCCGTACCAACACATTCAAGTGCTGCGTCCGCTCCGCCACTGAGAATTTCACGCACCTTGGCAATACCTTCTTGACCTCGCTCAGCTACAAAAGCTGTCGCACCCGACTCCAGAGCCATCTTTTGACGATCTTCATGACGACTCATGAGGATAATTTGCGACGCACCACGCATCTTCGCCGCGATGACAGCACATTGACCTACAGCACCATCACCAATGACCACAACCTTATCCCCTTTTTGAACATTAGCAACACGCGCCGCATGATAGCCTGTCGGCATAACATCTGCAAGAGTCAAGAGGGACTTTAGCATACCTTCTGTGTAGTCAGAAGGTTGTCCAGGGATTTTAACCAGCGCCCAGTTTGCATAGTGAAAACGAATATATTCCGCCTGAAAATCGCCTCCCAAGTTATTACCAATATGATTATCGCAAGAACCGTCAAAGCCAGCAAGACAGGCATCACATTCACCACATCCATGGGTAAAAGGGACAATGACAAAGTCACCTGGTTTCACCGTCGTAATGGATTCCCCAGTTTCTTCGACAATCCCAATCGCTTCGTGTCCACTATTTTTGTGTCCAGCTTTCGTTTCTGGATTACGGTACCTCCATAGATCCGATCCGCAAACGCACGCACGAACTACACGAATAATCGCATCATCTGCGTCTATAATTTGCGGACGTTCAATTGTAGCAAGACCAACCTGACCTGCCTTTGTATATACTGCTGATTTCATTTAAATTTTTCCTTCCTTGTAAAGTTTAATTTTGAGATTTAAGCGATTTAAAGCCACCTGTAACTGAGACAAGCGCTCCTCTAATTTTTTCTTTTCCTCTTCTAAAATACCAAGCCTTTTCTCTCGCGTTTCATCCCCCTTTTGGTAGAGAGACATATAGTCAACTAAACTATCTACAGAGACACCTGCCGAACGAAAACACTTAATAAATTCCAGAGCTTCAATATCATGATCTTGAAAATCACGAATTCCAGTTGCAGTTCGAGTAATCGGTGGCACAAGACCAACCCGTTCATAGTACCGAATCGTATCCGCTGAAATTCCCAACAAGTCACTAGCAGATTTAATATTCATACACTAACCTCCTCTCATTCACTGAATTTAAGCTATTCTAACTCACTTATCTTATTATATAATTTTGAGTTGACTCCAAGTCAAGCATTTTGTATCTAATCGAAAAATTTTTTATCATTATCAGTTCTCTTATTAGCATACCTTTTCATCAATCAAAGAAAGAGGTTGGGGAAAGCGTCTTTCAAATATGATACCAAAGAAACTGGAAAAAAAGTCTTTAAAAGCAAAAAGCGCATAGTATCAGACATTGAAAACCCTTGATACTATACGTTTTTTTGTATGAAGATTTACTTCATTTTCTCTTGAAATTGAGTTTTGTCTCAGCCGCTTTTTCTAGTGTTGATGCCCATGGGATTGCCCTAAGGCTGTTACCTTTCGCTTATGTTGCGCATGATTGCTTTGACTGGTGTCCACTTCGATAGTAATATTCTGCACACCTCTTTCTTCTAAGAGCTGACGTACTTGATTCTTTGTTTCCGTCATCTCCTCCCAATCCTCTAAACAGATATGGATAATAGCATTATTTTCTAGACCATCCATGGACCAAATGCTAAGTTGATTGACACTTTTGACATTGGTCAGAGCCTCCAAATCCTTCTCCAAATCACCTGTCTCTAGTCCTTCTGGCACAGCATCCAGGAAAATCTTGAGTGCGCTCCAAAATCGAGGAATAGCTTTTGTTAGAATGAAGATGGAAATGACAAGCGATAAGAGCGGATCAAGGATATACCAATCTGTAAATCGGAGGATAATCGCCATTAGAATGACAGCCAACCAACCTAGAGTATCTTCCAAAAAGTGCAGGCTCAGAATTGACTCGTTCTTTGTCTTTCCCTTACGAACTACTAGACTAGCTAGCACATTGATACTGACTGCAATGATTCCTAGCCAGAGGACGCCTTCGTCATTAACGGGCTGTGGATTCAAAAGTTTAGTTATATTTTCCAAGATCACTAGAATGGATCCTGTGATAAGAATCACAGCAGTCACTAGGGCCCCTAAAAGACTAAATCGCTTGTAACCCAAGGTGTATTGCCTATCTTCTTCTCTATTTGAGATTGTTTCTAAAAAGGCCGATATGCCGATTGCTATAGCATCTCCCAAGTCATGGATAGAATCAGCAAGAACAGCACTTGAACCGAAGATTCCTCCTGCGATAAACTCAACAATAGCATAGCTTAAATTTAAGAAAAAAGCTACCCAAACAGTATATTTTGCCTTCATCTTTCTCATTCCTTTGTTATAATAGATTTATGAATACCTTGTTCATTATCATTATCCACTAAAACTCAAAGAAAGGATAGAAGCAAAACGTCAGCTTTATTCATTTCTGAACAATTTGCCTCAAGTGTCCATATGACTACCATTGACCGCCGTATCAGCAAAACAAAAAAAGCCATCTATCAAGCTTTTCTACAACTTTTAAACGATAAGGGTTACGAAGCCACTACAGTTCAGGATATCATTGATCTCGCAGATGTGGGACGATCCACCTTTTACTGTCACTATGAGAGTAAGGAACTACTTCTGGACGCGCTTTGCCGCCACCTCTTCCATCATCTCTTTGAAAGAGAGCAACCCATTTCAACTGAGGACTACCTCGCCCACCTCTTTCTCCATTTTCAGAAAAACCAAGACCATATCACCAGTTTACTATTCTCCAAGAATGACTACTTCCTCCGTCAACTCCGGAGAGAGCTGGAGCACCACGTCTATCCCATGCTAACTGATGAGTTTAAAGAAGCACACCCAAGTCTGCCTGCTTCTTACCTCCAACACTTAGTCGTGTCCAACTTTATCGAGACATTGACCTGGTGGCTCAAAAAAGGACAAGACTTTACAGACCAAGAAGTTGTGCAGTTTTATCTAGACCTTCTCATTCCTAAAAATTGAATACAGATTAAAGCTCGGTTGCCTTATTTCTAGGCTACTGAGTTTTTTATCTTTTCAATAATCAAAAAAGCCCAGACAACATTGTCTGAGCAGTTTTCTATATGGTCGTTTAACAAAGTTGAGTTTAGCTTTTCAAGCTATTTCTTCAACAAACCTTGTTCTTGTAGAAACTCCTTGGCTACTTGTTCTGCTGACTTGCCTTCAACACCGACTTGGTAGTTGAGCTGGCTCATCTGGCTTTCAGTAATTTTACCAGCCAATTTATTGAGAACTGTTTCCAACTCTGGATGTTTCTTGAGAAGAGCTTCTTTCATCAGTGGAGCTCCTTGATAAGGTGGGAAGAGTTGCTTGTCATCTTCCAAGACCTGCAAATCATAACGCGCCAATTCCGCATCAGTCGAATAGGCGTCCGTGATTTGAATATCACCTGACTGAATAGCCTGATAGCGAAGGGCTGGTTCCATCGTAGCTACATTGAGATTGAGACCATACATTGATTGTAAGCCCTTATTTCCATCTTCACGGTCATTAAATTCGAGTGTAAATCCAGCCTTCAACTGCCCTTCCACTTTTTTCAAGTCCGAAATGGTCTTCAAGCCATATTCTTGAGCAATCTTTTTTGGAACAGCTACAGCATAGGTATTTTGATAAGACATGGGTTTGAGATAGGCTAGATGATCCTGTTTGGCAATACCATCACGCGCCACCTGATAAACCTGCTCTGGCTCATGACTCACTTTAGGTGATGGTTGCAGCAAACTTTCAGTCACCGTACCAGTAAATTCAGGATAGATGTCAATATCGCCTTTTTTCAAAGCTTCATAAAGAAAGCTTGTTTTCCCAAAATTCGGTTTAACAGTCGCAGTCATGCTGGTATTTTCTTCAATAAGGAGTTTATACATATTGGCCAAAATTTCTGGTTCCGGTCCCAATTTCCCAGCAATAACCAAGTTTTCTTTCTCTTTTTGAGCCAAAAGAGCTGGACTATAAGACAAACCAAGCAATATGGTCACCAAGGCAAAACCAGAGAAAATCGTCCGCAATTTTGCCTTTTCCATCACTTTTAGTAGGAAGTTAAAGGCAATGGCAAGCACTGCGGAAGAAAGTGCCCCAATCAAAATCAGACTGGCATTATTACGGTCAATTCCCAAAAGGATAAAGGAACCCAGTCCCCCTGCACCAATCAAGGCCGCCAAGGTTGCCGTACCGATAATCAAGACCGCTGCCGTCCGAATCCCAGACATCATAACAGGCATAGCAAGTGGAATTTCAAACTTCTTGAGACGCTCCCACCTAGTCATCCCAAAGGCAATCCCAGCCTCTTGTAGACTTGGATCAATTCCCTTGAGTCCAGTGATGGTATTTTGTAAAATCGGAAAGATCGCATAAATCACTAGAGCTGTCAAAGCCGGCAAGGTTCCAATTCCCATCAAGGGAATAAAGAGCCCTAACAAGGCCAGAGACGGGATGGTCTGGAAAATCCCTGCAATCTGTAAGACCCAATCCGCTAACTTCTCATGATATCGAAGATAAACAGCCAAGGGAATCGCTATAAAGATGGCCAGCAACAAGGTCAAAAGTGACAACTGCAAATGTTGAGATAGAGCTGTCAACCAATCACTAAAACGATCCTGAAAAGTTGCAATTAAATTAGTCATGTACACTACCTCCAAACAAGTCTGCTACAAAATCTGTTGCAGGAGCTTTTAAAATCGTCTCGGGATTCGCCACCTGACGAATCTCTCCATCCTGCAAGACAGCAATACGGTCCGCCAATTTCAGAGCTTCATCCGTATCATGGGTTACAAAAATCGTTGTCATCCCAAATTCTTTATGCAATTCTTTCGTCAGAATCTGCAACTGTTTTCTCGAAATAGCATCAAGAGCCGAAAAAGGTTCATCCATGAGGAGAATCTTAGGCTGACCAATCATAGCCCGTACAATTCCAACACGCTGTTGCTCCCCACCAGATAGTTCACTAGGTAAACGATGCCCATACTCAGCTACTGGCAAGCCAACCTTGGCCAAAAGCTCTTCTGTTTTCTGAGCAATTTTTTCCTTAGTCCAGCCCTTCATCTCAGGAATCAGGGCAATATTTTCAGCAACCGTTAGATTTGGAAAGAGAGCAATGGCCTGTAAAACATAACCAGTAGAAAGACGAAGTTCACGCTCATCATAGTCTTTGATACGCTTGCCATCCATATAAATATTTCCATCAGTCGGTTCCAAGAGGCGGTTGACCATCTTGATCATGGTCGTCTTACCTGATCCAGATGGACCAACTAAAACCATAAACTCGCCATTCTCAATCCGTAAATTAACATCTCTCAAGACATCTTTTTCTGTGTAGCGTAGCGCCACATTTTTGTATTCAATCATTCTGTATCCTCAATTTAAAACTTCCCTCTATTGGTCAAGTCTTCTACCTTAGGCATGACTTCCTTATTATCCCAATGTTCCACAATTTTCCCGTTTTCTAGACGGAAGATGTCATACTGGGCATAGGCAACTCCACCAATCTGAGTCTGACCATAGCTAACCACATAGTTTCCTTGTCCTAAGAGTTGGAAAACAAAGTCAAAAGTGGTCTTTACTTATAAACAGCTAATTTGCTCCATTTTAATCCTCATTTTCCTCCTCTTTCAGATTATCCAAAATTCTTTCTTGAAAGGCTTCAAACTGACGAATTTCTTCCTCTGAAAATCCTTTGTAAAAGATCGTATCCAATTTCTGACTGACACGATACCCCACTTCTTTCTGAGACTGCCCCAACTCTGTTAAAACCAAATACTTCTTACGCTTATCTTCTCCACATGGACTAATAGCTACAAGATTTTGTTCCTCTAGTTTTTTAATCATCGTCGTCAGTGTATTGTTAGCAAGCCCAGTCGCAAGCGCAATATCTGTTGCAGTTGCACAGCCAGTTTCACTATTCCATAAAACCGCTAAAATCTTGCCCTGCTCACTCCGATAAAGAGCTTCAGGGTCTTGGCTCAGTAACTTTTGAAAAATCCGCCCATTCAACAAACGAATATGATGGGCTAGCAAATGACTATCCTTCATAACACCTCCAATTTATTTCGATATCGAAAAGAATAAAACAATTGTAACACTCATCGTTCTAACTGTCAACTATTTCGATTTGGAAATAATTTTTCCCAGTAAAAAAATCTCCTACCCAAGGTAGAAGATTTTAATCTTATAAACTTAATCCGTCATGTCCGATACCAAAGTTCGATGCTCCAACGGAATACTGCACATAACTAGTAAGAAAATGAAACCTGACTGAATCCAGAAGAGGGCCAAGTCAAAAATTCCATGTACAGCAACCACTGTAAGGAAAGACAGATAAAGACCGATAATCGGACGTTTCCCCGACTCCTGACTCATATCCATCATCAAGCGAACAGGAGCAACAGAAGACAAAACTAATAAAATAGTCCCCACAATTCCGTAACTCAGAATCGTATCGATATATAGACTGTGAGCATGTTCATGATAAGGAGCATTTATCCTAGGATAAGAGTGCATGTAGGTCAATGGCCCCTCACCCCAAAAAGGATTTTGCTTAAACAAGGCCATCCCAGCATCCCAGATAGAAATGCGCTCTTCCATAGAAGAATCCAAAGTCCCCATCCGAACTCCCAAATCACTAGAAAAGAGGAAACTCAAGCCAATCGCGAAGACCCCAATACTAAGCCAAAAGGCCTTCCAGTTTTTAATGGTCGTAAAGAGATAGATGATTGCTCCAGCGATAATAGCAGGAAAGGCAGTTCGATTTTGAGTAAAGTTCAAACCAAAGAGATTCACAAAGCCTGCAATCACACAGAATACTTTCAACCAATTCAACTTGGTCGTTGTAAACAGATAGAAGGCAATCATGATACAGAAACAACAAATAATTCCATAATAATTAGGATTAAAGAAGGTCACTTCTGCTCTATTCTGATGCCAGAC
The DNA here is from genome assembly GCF_946188375.1 of Streptococcus mitis. Lineage (GTDB taxonomy): Bacteria > Bacillota > Bacilli > Lactobacillales > Streptococcaceae > Streptococcus > Streptococcus mitis_CX. Next base: position 11,205 of record NZ_CAMHUS010000003.1, on the reverse strand, counting down.
CTGCATATTGGGTGAAAGAAAAGCATAGTTGAATTTCTTCACAATTTGGAAATGCTCTAAACTCGCAAAAGCAGCTGACAATACACTACCAAATAAGACGAGCTGCAAAATCAATCGAAAGAATTTATGTGATAAAATCGACTGATAATGCAAAAAGAAAATAGTAAATAGAAAAATTCCTACTGAAGCTACAACTCCCATCCAATTTTGTGCAAAAACGGATATAACAGTACTATAGCCAAGAAAAAGAAGCAGCATCGGATGCTCCCCCATTTTCTGAAGAATACTTTTCATGTCTCCTGTGAAAATTAAACTGATAATATATAAACAGAATACAACTACAAAAAGATAAAAGGGTAAAAAGATACTCAGGATAATTCCCAATAAAATCAGCTCTTTACTAGACAACCCTTTCAGCTTTTCAATAAAGCCTATTGATTTCAAAACGAATCCTTTCTCTCCAAATCAGTTGATTCAGATAATAGTAAGCTATCCTATATTGTACCACTTTTTTAGCAATTTGAAAACAAAGGAAACGTTTTCTAAAATAAAAACCCTATTTTATCAACCATATCAAGTCAAGGCTTCAAAATGTTACTTCAATTCCGTTCTCAATTACCCGATAAGTCTGATTTTGCAGATTAATTTCTGCTACTGCTGTTACGGACTTATCTTTATTTTGACGTTTGATTACAATGCTGTGGGCTGTTGGTGTTTCAACGTCAATAGTTCCTTCTAGATCAAAGACTTCTGAACGGTTACGGAAAGAAAATAGATTGAGAAGGGCCTTCACTACAGGACGTTGGACTTCTTCTGCTATTTCCTCATTGCTATAGTAATGACGATTAATATTTCGACCTTCTTTAGTTTCTTCTAATAATTTCAAGTCATTCTTGCCTGCTAATAGACCTACATAGTAAACTTGAGGAATACCTGGAGCAAAAGCTTGAATTAGACGAGCGAGAAAATACTTAACATCATTATCTCCAAGCGCAGAATAGTAAGTTGAATTGATTTGGTAGATATCTAAATTGTTATACTCGGCACTGGAGTACTTACGTTTGACATTAGCTCCAACCTTATAGAGTTCATTTGAAGCATAGTCAATCTCCTCATCTGTCAAGATATCCTTGACATCCACCACTCCAATCCCATCATGGGTGTCTAGCGTCGTAAATTGCTTCATTGGGCTCATCTTTAACCACTTAGCCAAACGCTCTGTTCTGGAACTGTAAAGAGTATAAAGTGTCACCATTGGAAGAGCAAAATCATAAACATAGTAATCATGGTCTGCTATTTTAAACTGAATCGAATAATGTTCATGAATCTCAGGTAAGAGCTCTGTCCCATACTCAGCAGCGATATCTCGAACTTTGTCCAATAAATCCCAAATATCTGGTTCTACAAAGAAATCATTAGTATCCAATTTCTTCACTGCATAAGCAAAGGCGTCTAGACGAATCAAATCACACCCATTACTTGCCAAGTGCTGAATGGTCTTACGGATAAATTCCATAGTTACTTCTTTGGTCACATCAAGATCAATCTGCTCCTCACCAAAGGTATTCCACAAATGTTCGACTGACCCATCTTCAAAAACAATCTCTTGCTTTGGTGCACGATCCTTACGCTTGTAAATTAAATCTACATCAGACTGTGTCGGACGGTTTTCTGGCCAAAACTTATCCCAGTTTAAAAAGAGATCTTTAAACTCACTAGCTTCATGTTTTTCTTGATAGTCCTTATAATACTTAGATTGACGAGAAATATGGTTAATCATAAAGTCAAACATAAGATAATATTTCTCACCTAAACGCTTAACATCCTCCCAATCACCAAACGCTGGATCCACTTCGTCATAGTCAACCGGTGCAAATCCACGATCACCTGTTGACGGGAAAAATGGTAGAAGGTGAACTCCCCCAATAGCATCCCCAAAATGCTCTTCCAAATTCGTATATAGATCTTTAAGATTATTTCCAAGACTATCAGAATAGGTAATCAACATGGTTTTATTTTGAATTGGCATAATTACTCTCCTTTTTCTAATTGAAGCCAAGTCTCATATGACTTGGCTTCGTAAATCAAATTCATGTTATACTCTTCGAAAATCTCTTCAAACCACGTCAGCTTTATCTGCAACCTCAAAGCTGTGCTTTGAGCAACCTGCGGCTAGCTTCCTAGTTTGCTCTTTGATTTTCATTGAGTAGTAAATCTCTGTTTATTATCAAACTCGTACTAATATAGACTGTGATAAACTAAGTACTACTTTCTTGTTTTCTACATAGAATTATCAACAAGCTGAACCCTTCCTCTGTGTCAAAGACTATAGATTCTATGAGTTCTTCTTACTTCACTGCTCCGTTGCTCATGCCTGAAATAATATGTTTTTGGAAGATGAGGTAGACGACAGTAATTGTTACAATTCCTACAATATAGGATGCAAAACTTGGCCCATAGTCATTAAAATACTGACCTTGGTAGTTGTACTGGAAGAGAGGCAAAGTCCACAGCTTGGAATCCTTATTCAAAATTAACAATGGCAACATAAAGTCATTCCAGAACCATAATGCATTGATAATCAAGGTTGTAGCATGCATGGGCTTCAGCATTGGAAAAATAATCCGACGGTAAGTTGTAAATCGATCAGCCCCATCAATTTCTGCAGCTTCATCTAAACTATCTGGTACACTGATTTTAATATAACCAACATACAAGAAGAGAGTCTGTGGAATTGCATAAGTTAGATAAAGTAGTACCAACCCCCACATATTTGCCAGGCCGAGTTTGCTCATCATAACTGTGATAGGAATCATAATCACCTGAAATGGAACAAATATCCCTAAAATCAATAGTGAATACATAATTGCAAAGGCTTTTTTCTTGGACATATTTCGAGCAATGGAATAGGCTGCAGCTGGTATAAAGAAGGCTACTACAATCAATGATAACACCGTAATAACAGCTGAATTCCAGAAATAGCCTCCAATCCCATCCGAAACCAATCGTTCATAATTGCTTAATGTAAAAGGATTGGGCAAACCAAAGAAATGATTCATGATATCCTTGGTTGTCTTGAAGGAACTAAAAACCGTTACCAACAAAGGAACAAGTATGAGAATACCACCTACTATCAAGAGGACATACTTCCAAAACTGATTCAATTTTTCTTCTTTTTTCATGTGTAGGACTCCCCAATTAGATTTCAAATTTCTTTGATAGTTTGATTTGGATCAGAGAAACAATTCCAATAATTAAGAATAAAATCAAGGCAATTGCATTCGCATATCCATATTGATTACTCTTGAAGGCATAGTTATAGACTAAAAGACCAAGAGACGTTGTAGCATTATTAGGACCACCACTCGTCAAGGCAAAAATTTGGTCAAAGGCAGTCAAACCGGACTTAAGAGCTAGGATAAAAACCATAGAAATCGTTGGCAACAAATATGGTAATTCAATTTTCCAAAAAGTTTGTTTGCTTGTTGCACCATCAATTGATGCCGCCTCCAAAATATCAGATGGAATACTCTGAAGACCAGCAAGAAAGAGAATAATTGGCATTGCTACTCCTTGCCATAGAAGAACAAAAATAGTTGCCACTACCGCTCCGATTGGTGTTCCTAATAGACTTTCTTGTAAAAAACTAATCCCTAAAATTTTTCCAATCGTTGGAAGACCATAGTTGAAGAATTGTTTAAAAATCAAGGAAACTGTCAAACCAGACAAAACAGCTGGGAAAAAGAACCAAGCTCTAAAGAAGGTCTGCCCTTTCATCTTAGAATTTAAGGCTCGAGCCACAACCATCCCAATTGTAATCTCTCCAATAATCAATGCTAGGGTTAAAATCAAAGTAAAAGCAATGGCTGTGAAGAATTTCCCATCAATCATCAGCAATTTGTAGTTATTCAGACCAACAAATTTATAATTATAGGTCAATCCAGTCCAGTTAGTCAAACTATAGAAAGCACCTTGTACCATCGGAAAGTAAAAGAAGATAGCTTGTAATGCAAGCGGGATGAGCAAAAAAGTCCAACCCCAGTATTTATTTAAAATTTTTCGAATAGCCATATCATCTTAACTCCTATTCTAGTCCAAATCTGCCTTCATTGGATTAAAGAAAGCATTGAGATTGTTTGCCATATTTTTCAGATTTTTATCCATCAAGTAACCTGCACTTAGATTGAAAAAATCTTCTTCAGAATTCCAGTGTTGGCCCAACCAAACATAATGTTTATCCGTAAATGCTAGTTTAGAAATCTCTGCAAGTGCTGAATCTTCTTTTTCCTGTATACCTTTCACAGCAACTGGTGAACCATCCACATCATAATATGCTTGCATAGCTTTTGGACTAGTCATATAGCTGATAAATTCTTCGGTTTCTTTAGGATGTTTGGTAGTAGCCGAAGTTGATAATGCCATGTCCCCTGCACCAACAGTGACTTCTTTTCCTACTTCTTCTCCTGGGAAGGCAAACATCCCCACATCAAATTTTGGATCCTGTTGATTAATTGCCGCTAATGCCCATGATCCTTGTGGCATCATAAAAGCTTTTTCATTCGAGAATGCTACCACCGCATCATTATAAGAGGCACCACGCCATCCATCTTGAGCATTATCCGCCAACAAATCTAGTCGTTCTGCATCTGCTTTTAAAATAGCATCATCTACAGAAATAGCATTTGGTTTTGAAAAGCGAAGATAGTTATTAGCTGCGTCTCCACTGCCTGTAATGGTAATGAGAGAAAGTTGGTGATAACCGTTTAATGTCCATCCTTCATTGCCTGCAACTGCAAACGGAGAATTCCCACTATCTTTTATCTTTTTAACAATCTCTTGAAACTCTTTAAAAGTCTTCGGTTCCTCAAGTCCTAATTCCTTAAACTTTGTTTTATTGTAATAAATTCCATAAAGGTTAGCAGTTAAAGGCACACTATAAATCTTGTTATTGATTGCATACTTTTCTGCATAGTCATTCTTAATATTCTCAAGATAAGATTTCCCTGTCATATCTGCAAAGTAACCTGCTTTTGCCCACTCCTGAAAATCCATATTTTGAGGATAGATATTAACAATATCTGGAACATCTCCTGATAAAATCCGAGTCTTCAGAACAATGCCAGCTGCCGGAACAGTCGTCAGTTTTACATCAATAGTAGGATGATCCTTTTCAAAATTATCTACAATTTTTTGCAAAGTATCCGCCATTTCGGTCTTCTGGTTAAAAAATTCAATCGTTACCTTTCCATCAGTCGATTGATTATTCTGACCACAAGCCGCTAGGCCTAGTAAACTAGCCCCAGCGACTAAAAGAAAACCTGCTTTCTTATACCATTTCATTGGAAAGCCTCCTTTATAAATTTATACACCTTTATTATAGTCTTCTAAAAATATACTGTCTACTCAAAAAATCTCCTTGGGATAAAATAACAGTTAAACCCGCATACATTAGTTCTGCACCTGAGTAAACTTCGCCATTTTCCTGTAATTCATATAGTCCCTCTTCATCCAAATCTTTTAACTTTAAAGTTGTTTCCATGGTCTCTACAACTGACAAAACGCGAACGTAGGTTACAATCGTTTGATTTTTGTAATTAAATTGTACAGCTGCTTCATTGGATGCAGTATCAGGATTAATTAGTCTATACTGTTGTCCTAACTGAACTACTGGTCGTAATTCTTTATACAAGTTCACCTGATTAGCAATCTCACCTTTCTCTTCATCTGATAAACTTGTCAAATCAAGCTCATATCCCAAATTTCCCATCATTGCTACATGTCCACGTGTTTCTAATGGTGTCGTTCGTCCCATCTGATGATTCGGTACTGCTGACACATGAGCCCCCATAGAAATGGTTGGATAGAGATAGGATGAACCGTATTGAATTGGTAAACGTGCAATAGCATCAGTATTATCACTAGTCCAGACTTGTGGGAAATAGCGCATCATACCCAGATCATTTCGTCCACCACCACCAGAGCAGGACTCAAAGAGAATATGGCTGTGCTTCTCTGTCAGATAAGAAACGAGTTCGTAAAGCCCCAACATGTACTGATGAGATTGCATCTTTGTCTCTAGATAAGTAAAGCCATTTCCTAGGTTGGTCATATTACGATTCATATCCCATTTAATGTAATCAATCTCATGATAAGATAGGAGTTGATCTAAGACATTTTTCAAGTATTCTACTACCTGAGGATTGGCAAGATTAAGTACTAATTGATTCCGAGAATAAGTATGCTCATAACCAGGAACCTGAATAGCCCAGTCAGGATGTTTACGATACAAATCACTATCTACAGAAATCATTTCAGGTTCTAACCAAAGCCCAAACTGCAAACCTCTTTCATGGATAGCTGAAATCAGACTTTCTAGGCTTCCACCCAGTTTTTTCTCATTAACAACCCAATCACCTAAAGCACGATTATCATCAAAACGATTGCCAAACCAACCATCATCTAATACAAAAAGTTCAATGCCAACTTTCTTAGCTTCATCAGCTAGCTCTAACAGTTTTTCTCTCTGAAAGTCAAAGTAAGTAGCTTCCCAGTTATTAATTAGAATTGGGCGTTCTTTTGTAGAAAATTTACTTGGCATAATGTGCTTCAGTACAAAATTCTGACTTGCATGACTAACACCAGTTAATCCCTTGTCTGAATAGGTCATTAAAGCTACCGGTGTTTCAAAGTATTCCTCAGGGTCTAACTTCCAAGAAAAGTTTTCCGGATTAATCCCAATAGCCAGCCGAACTTCATTCAATTGATTCTTTTGAACAAAAGCTTCAAAGTTTCCACTATACATTAGTTGAATAGCAAACACATTCCCTGCATCCTCTGTGATTCCTTGATCACAGAGTAGAAGAGCTGGTGTTTGAGCATGCCCAGAAGCTCCACGGTTCGAACTAATTGAAAAGATTCCTTGTTCTACCTGTTGACGTCGAACAGTCTTTTCACGAGCATAAGCACCCTGCAGAGTTACGATTTCGTAAGCTGCCGCTGGAAAATCAGCCATAAAAGAAAAGTCTTTATGAATGACAACTTCCTGATTACTATTATTCACTAATTTACTGTAGCTAGCAATAGTCGAATCATTATCAAAAGCAGTATAATACAAATTCAGACTAAGTTGAGCCTTAGAATCTTCTAACATTAAGACAAGAGTCTCTGTATTATCCATGCTATGTGGAGAAGGTAAGCCCTGTGGACCATTCTGACCTTTTAAACTTTTTGCTTCTACAAATCGAAAGTCTGTTACTTCAGTTACACTATGCTGAATCTGTATAGTTGGTTTCCTAAAATCTCCTAAGCCATGTTGCCCAAAAATATGACGTTGAGTATCTAAACTAAAGGTTCGATTAGTAGCTGTTGGATTTCCTGAAAAGGCATGGTCCCGTTCATAAACACTATTGGAACCTTTATAGTTCTTAATAGTCTTTCCTAAATGTTTCAAAAGTAAGTAGCCATTTCGATTTTCAATAATCAAACTTAGATTTTTACTTTCAACATAAAATAGATTATTCTCTATCCTAACTCCCATTTACTTCACCTCATCACTTTATAGATTATATTTTATCATCTGAAAACGCTTTCCGAAATAGAAAAATGTCTCAAGAATATGGTAAAATGTTAGGTAGGAGGTAGCACATGCTAGTTTTTTCAGAATACCAGACTGGAACAATTGACCTTTCCCTAAGCTTTTATGGATATGATGAATGCACACCAAATTACTCTTTTGGTCCAACAATTCGAGATACATACGTCCTACATTACATTACTAAAGGACAAGGAAAATTTCATTACAAGGGTAAAATTGTTGATTTAAAAGAAGGAGATTTCTTTCTATTAAAACCAGATGAACTAACCTTTTATCAAGCAGATAGTAAAGAACCTTGGGCCTACTACTGGTTAGGAATCACTGGAGGGAAAGCTCCTGATTATTTTGCTCTTTCTCAAATTTCTGATCAATCCTATCTCATCCAATCTGAAACTTGTCATACCCAGACCACTGCAAAACTCATCTCAGACATTGTCCGCTTCGCTCAGATTACCAAATCAAATGAATTAGCTCAACTCCATATCATGGGACAACTCCATGAACTGATGTTTCATCTGGGAAATATTGCTCCCAATCAGAAGAAAAAGAATATTTCATCGACCCACCAACTCTATCTTGAATGCAAACGATTAATTGATAGCCACTATCCTCAATCACTTACAATTCAAGATTTAGCAAAAGAACTATCCGTTCACAGAAGCTACTTATCAAGCGTATTCAAAGAATTTAACACCTTATCCCCAAAAGAATACCTACTATACGTTCGAATGTATCGAGCTAAACAACTTCTCGAAAATACCCAAGAGTCAATCAAGGTAATTGCATACTCGGTAGGTTTTTCAGATCCACTACATTTTTCTAAAGCTTATAAACAATACTTTAATCAGACTCCAAGTCAAACAAGAAAAGAATATTCTCAACACCAACTAGTGAGAAAGGAAACACTATGAAATCCTACCAAGCCGTCTACAAAATTCTAGCTAAAGAAATCGACTATATCAGCGGAGAAAAGATTGCAGAAGAACTATCACTGACCCGAACATCAATTTGGAAAGCCATCAAGCGTTTAGAACAAGAAGGCATTGAAATTGATAGTATCAAAAACAAAGGCTATAAACTGGTGAATGGGGATCTTATTCTTCCAGAACTTCTAGAACAAAATCTTCCAATTAAAATCAGTTTTAAATCCGAAACAAAATCAACACAACTCGATGCAAAAGAAGCAATTGATTTAGGAAATGAAGCAAACACCCTCTATCTAGCTTCCTATCAAACAGCTGGCCGAGGCCGTTTTCAACGTTCTTTCTACTCACCCCAAGGTGGCATTTATATGACACTCCATCTTAAACCCAATCTCCCCTATGACCAATTACCATCCTACACACTACTTGTAGCAGGAGCTATCTACAAAGCCATTAAGAACCTAACTTTAATAGATGTCGACATAAAATGGGTCAATGATATCTACCTCAAAAATCATAAAATTGGAGGAATCCTCACTGAGGCAATGACGTCAGTAGAAACTGGCTTAGTCACAGATATCATTATTGGAGTAGGAATCAACTTTACTATCAAAGACTTCCCTCAAGAATTAAAAGAAAAAGCTGCTAGTTTATTCAAAGCTCCAGCACCTATTACCAGAAATGAATTAATCATAGAAATCTGGCGTTCTTTCTTCAAAACGCCAGCAGATGAGTTATTATACCTATATAAAAAACAGTCATTCGTTCTAGGAAAAGAAGTGACTTTCACACTAGATCAAAAAGACCACAAGGGACTTGCTAAAGATATCTCTGAAAGTGGAAAACTTTTAGTTCAATGTGATAACGGAAAAGAAATCTGGCTCAATAGCGGAGAAATTTCACTCAAGAGTTGGAAGTAGTAATAAACAAGCACAACCATAAAATCAACAATATATAAAGATTTTAGCTTTTCTGCAGCCCACTACAGTTGACAAAGAGCGAAAAAAAACTTCAGATAAGTAATCCAATTAAGTTTTACAAATCTGAAGTTTTTATTCTACTATTCTTAAAAATACAAAAAAAGAGTTATAAACTCTCAATAAAACGGAGAATAAGGGATTCGAACCCTTGCGCCAGTTACCCGACCTAACGATTTAGCAAACCGTCCTCTTCAGCCTCTTGAGTAATTCTCCTATTAATGGGCACGAGTGGACTCGAACCACCGACCTCACGCTTATCAGGCGTGCGCTCTAACCACCTGAGCTACGCGCCCAAGTTAAAAACTTGGTAATTGAACAAAGTTCAAAGCGGGTGACGAGAATCGAACTCGCGACAACAGCTTGGAAGGCTGTAGTTTTACCACTAAACTACACCCGCATAAATACTATAAATAAAAATGGCGCGAGACGGAATCGAACCGCCGACACATGGAGCTTCAATCCATTGCTCTACCAACTGAGCTACCGAGCCTTATTGCGGGAGCAGGATTTGAACCTACGACCTTCGGGTTATGAGCCCGACGAGCTACCGAGCTGCTCCATCCCGCGTTAATACAAAAGGAGGATGTGGGATTCGAACCCACGCACGCTTTTACACGCCTGACGGTTTTCAAGACCGTTCCCTTCAGCCGGACTTGGGTAATCCTCCATATTATTCAAATGGACCTTGTAGGACTTGAACCTACGACCACTCGGTTATGAGCCGAGAGCTCTAACCAGCTGAGCTAAAGGTCCAACAAGATCTTTATAGCGGCGAAGGGGATCGAACCCCCGACCTCCCGGGTATGAACCGGACGCTCTAGCCAGCTGAGCTACACCGCCATATATCGGGAAGACAGGATTCGAACCTGCGACACCTTGGTCCCAAACCAAGTACTCTACCAAGCTGAGCTACTTCCCGAGTTAAATAGAAAAATGCACCCTAGAGGAGTCGAACCTCTAACCGCCTGATTCGTAGTCAGGTACTCTATCCAGTTGAGCTAAGGGTGCTCATTAGTTTATGCCGAGGACCGGAATCGAACCGGTACGATCGTTACCAATCGCAGGATTTTAAGTCCTGTGCGTCTGCCAGTTCCGCCACCCCGGCCTCTCTAAGCGAACGACGGGATTCGAACCCGCGACCCCCACCTTGGCAAGGTGGTGTTCTACCACTGAACTACGTTCGCACTGTTTTCTTCTATCTAAAAATGCCGGCTACATGACTTGAACACGCGACCCTCTGATTACAAATCAGATGCTCTACCAACTGAGCTAAGCCGGCTCATTTATTATATCTTAATGCGGGTTAAGGGACTTGAACCCCCACGCCGTTAAGCGCCAGATCCTAAATCTGGTGCGTCTGCCAATTCCGCCAAACCCGCATATATGACCCGTACTGGGCTCGAACCAGTGACCCATTGATTAAAAGTCAATTGCTCTACCAACTGAGCTAACGAGTCTAAAATAACTTCCGTTATTCTAACGGTCCCGACGGGAATCGAACCCGCGATCTTCGCCGTGACAGGGCGACGTGATAACCGCTACACTACGGGACCTATGGGAGTTAACGGGATCGAACCGCTGACCCTCTGCTTGTAAGGCAGATGCTCTCCCAGCTGAGCTAAACTCCCTAGAGCTAAGCGACTTCCATATCTCACAGGGGGCAACCCCCAACTACTTCCGGCGTTCTAGGGCTTAACTTCTGTGTTCG